>CAIMTR010000365.1 GCA_903844415.1 uncultured Gammaproteobacteria bacterium | reverse complement strand
GCAGACAGCGCATGAAAAACTTGAGATGCAGGATTAATTGTGCACGCAATAGTGGCCAAGGTCATGCTGTCGACACCACCACTTACAGCTAGGGCAACTTGACCCTGCCGTTGTAATACTTGCTCTAGGCGCTGGTAAATCTCGTCAACACTAAGAGTCATGATTTTTCCTGCGAATCTATATCAACATTAATTACAGAGTCAGCAGCGTTAATGTCTATTGAATTATCCAGTTTGTTTTTGTTGCCATTTGGGGCTGCTAATTTTGCTTTACCACTGTGCCTATCGAGAGCGATGGCTTCCACAATTTCCCGAACTAATTGGCGCTCGGCTTGATTAAGATGGGTTTGAGCCAAATCGTCTAGTTCGGCCTTCGCAGTTAATTCGCCGTCAGGTCGCTGTGCAAGTTTTACTCGGTAATTACGCCCTTGAAGGCCTACATTCACTATCTGTCGCTGCAATATTGTGCGTTGAGTAACAGAGCAACGCAGCCCCAAGGTGGTGGTTTGGGTAAAGCATAGATTTTCAATCGCTGCTTGCACCTCAGGCTGCACCAACACTCTGACACTGGTTGCCTGCCGATTTTTTTTACCCATAACTGGATATTGCACAACATCAATCACACCCTGTTGTTTGCGCATATATTCCAACGCCAGCGCTAAATCTTCTGCGCTTTGATCGTCGACTTCAAAACTGATGCAAGCAATGGCATCGCGACTGGGCGCTGTTGGCTGCGCCTGAAAGGAAAATAACATGGCCCGTACTACATTACTGACGCCGGAAAAACTACGCGAACCAAAGCCGTGACCGGTGTTTAGCAATCGCAAGTGTGTATTAGGTCTGCTTTGTGTTGCCGACAAATAAGCCAGAATAGCTGCACCTGTAGGGGTGATTCTTTCGCCTTCAAGGCCATCGTCATGAAAAAAATACCCTTTAAGTAAATGTGCAACGGCAGGAGCAGGCACTGGCAAAAAACCATGCGCTGAGTTAATCAGTCCTCTGCCCAGTGGCAAATTTGACACTGACCAAGAAACAACTTCGCTGGCTTCTATGAGAAACGCTGCACAAACCACGTCAGCTATCGAATCCCACGCACCCACCTCATGAAATTCAATCTCGTCTACTGGCACTCCATGCACGGCGGCTTCTGCATTTGCGAGAACCGTGAAAATCCCCAACGCATGTTTTTTTACTTTTGCAGTGAGATTGCTTGCCGACAGTGTTGCCTTAATTTCGCGCCAGGCACGGTGTGTATGTGTGTCAGCAAAAACAGTAGCAGTAGCAAATACCAGCGATTTCGGTTCTGGATTTTTCCGAACCACAACTGAAAAATATTTTCCCTGTAGCACTCCATCATTTTTGTTGCTGATATCTAGCGTTACCAAATCAGCATAGCCTGCAAGCATAAGTTGCTCCGGCAACTGCTCTGCCAGATGCGGAAAAATATCCAACATTGCACCAATAAACATGTTGCCGGAAATACCGCCTAGCGTGTCAAGATGAATATGCATTTGTTATTTTTTTATTAGTGAAAACGAAATGTTCGGTTTGTGTTTTTACAAAGTAATACATTAAAACATAATCACCACAGATCTCCGGTCTTTTGGCTAAGAGGCTGGCCCTGACTCGTTGTCTAAGCCCTTCCTCTAAATTATTGACTCGTTGCAACGGGCCGTTTTGAATCGGTAATCCATTCACTCCACGAACCCGCATACAGTGCTGGCATGGGCAACCCTGCAATCGTCATCGCCAGCACATTGTGGCAGGCTGTAACACCCGATCCGCAATAACAAACTACCGGTTTTAGAGTGTGGGCAGCAGCAAATTTACTGCGTAAATGGGCTGCAGATTTGAACTTGCCATCAACATCAAGATTGGCACTGTAGGGTGAACATATTGCGCCCGGGATATGACCAGCTTTTACATCAATAGGTTCTATTGTGCCAAGATAACGCGGCAATTCACGGGCATCGAGTAACACTTGTGTAGCACCATCCAATTGCTCGGCAGTTATGAGTAAAGTGAGTGTAGCTTCGTGCGGATAACCAAATAAAGATGGTTCGCGCGCCATTGGCTGGTGTGCTGTTACGGGTAAGCCCGCGTGGTTCCACGCTTGCCATCCTCCATCCAGCACTGCCACCCTGGTGTGTCCCAGCCATTGCAACATCCACCAAAGCCGCGCAGCCCCAGCACCTCCTACATCATCATATACCACTACTTGCAGGTCTGGACTGATCCCCCAGGATTGCACTTTTTTGCACCAATCGGAGCGGGAAGGAAGTGGATGTCTGCCAGTCTTGCCAGGAATATGCGGCGTGCTGAGATCTTCATTCATGTCAGCAAAATAGGCCGCTGGAATATGTGCCAATGAATAGGCCCGCCTTCCAGCTGTAACATCCTGCAGCGAGAAGCGGCAATCGATAAGCAGTAGGGACTGCTTATCAAGTAAAGCAGCAAGTTGAGCAACAGTAACAAGCGTATTCATGAATCTTTATCCTGAAAATTAGAAAACTGTACATGGATTGCTGCACAATATGGCTTACTCTGCCAGTATGGCTAATGGTAATGCTTAATCTCCATTATCTGCATTCGCTGTAAACCTATCAGCAGTTGCCCCGTTAGGTGACAATACAAACCTGGTGGTGAAGGTGATGGTCCGCGTGCTAGCGCTGGCCCACGCGCAGGCTCTGGTGAAGGACCACAAAGACCGTAAGGTGCTAACGGTCAATAACAGCTAGTTAAGACGAGGATGTCTCCGCAAGTTGAAATGTGCAGGCTAAAAACGCCATAAAACCGGCGTTTCTACGCTTAATAGTTACACAAATCTGATAGGACATGTCTCGCGCTTATTGTGTAACATGCTCAGCCCATAAAAGCTCAATATACAAATCAGAGCTACACTTCCTAACCACAGAAAATCCAGCAAATGCAATCCGCGAGTAACCCCAACAAATCCACCCAACTGGCTTTGACCATCGCAGCATTGGGCGTGGTATTTGGCGACATTGGTACCAGCCCGCTATACGCGCTCAAGGAAACTTTTAATCCTGAAAACGGCATTCCGTTTTCGCAAGAAAATGTATTGGGCGGCCTCTCCACCATTGTGTGGGCCTTGATGCTCGTCGTGACACTAAAATATGTGCTACTGGTAATGCGCGCCGATAACGAAGGCGAAGGCGGTACTATGTCGCTACTGGCATTAGTCTTCAACTCCACTAAAAAACATCCACGTTGGAAACCTTATTTATTAGCGCTGGGCGTTATAGGTGCTTCTTTATTTTACGGTGATGCCGTATTAACGCCGGCAATTTCAGTACTTTCTGCGGTGGAAGGCCTAGAAATTGCCACCATCGCTTTTAAACCCTATGTAGTCCCCATTGCAGTTGGCGTGTTGATCGGTTTGTTTGCCATGCAACGCAAAGGCAGTTCCACCGTGGGGGCAATTTTTGGTCCGATAACCATTGTATGGTTTTTGGTACTGGCCATCTCCGGATTGACTGGCATCATTAAAAATCCAGTGGTATTGAGCGCATTCAATCCTATTCACGCTTTCTATTTTTTAACGGGGCATGGTTATGCTTCATTTGTGGTGCTTGGTGCTGTGGTACTTGCAGTAACCGGTGCTGAGGCCTTATATGCCGACATGGGGCACTTTGGTAAAAGCCCAATCACTAAAGCCTGGTTTACGCTGGTGTTCCCGTCCCTGGTCTTGAATTATTTTGGCCAAGGCGCACTGATTCTGCAGGATCCAGCCACCATCACTAACCCTTTCTATTATTTGTTTTCAGGCTGGATACTCTACCCGATGATTGTGCTGGCTACTTGCGCAACAGTCATCGCTTCCCAAGCGACCATAGCCGGCACTTATTCATTAACCAAACAAGCGGTGCAGCTTGGTTTGTTGCCACGTTTGAAAGTAGTGCAAACCTCGGCCAGTGAAATCGGTCAAATTTATCTACCAGGAGTGACCTTATTGATGATGCTGGTGGTCATATTCATTGTGGTGAGTTTCGGTTCTTCTTCGGCACTATCTTCGGCCTATGGGGTAGCGGTGACTGGCGATATGTTAGTCACCACCATCCTTACTTTTTTTGTAATTTTTTATGGCTGGAAATTACCCTTGGCTTTGTGCTTAGCCTCTACCGGTTTTTTTATCGTGATAGATCTGATGTTTTTCAGCGCCAGCCTTAGTAAAGTATTTGAAGGCGGCTGGCTGCCGATGGTCATTGCCATGATTGTGTTCACTTTAATGACAACCTGGTATGCAGGCCGCAAAATTTTATTTACGAGCCTGAATTCTTCTTCCATACCTTTGTCCACTTTTTTGCAGTCATTATTTTTAAACCCACCGGTACGCGTGCCCGGCACCGCAATATTTTTAACCGCAACACCCGAAGCTACTCCGCATGCGTTTATGCATAATCTAAAACACAATAAAGTGTTACACAACAGGGTGGTCTTTCTACATGTTGAAGTACTCAATGTGCCTTGGGTGCACGGTGATGAGTGTTGCAAGATTGAAACCCTCGGCAATGATTGTTACCGGGTGAGTATCCGCTTCGGATTTATGAATCAACCCGACATCGTACAAGCGCTAAAAAGATGTGCGGCTAACGGCTTTGAGTTCAAACAGATGGAAACCTCGTTTTTTCTTTCCCGCGAAAAAATTGTTCCGGTCATCTCTATCAAAAGTGGCATGTCTATCTGGCGTGAACATTTGTTTGCCACCATGGCAAGAAATGCAGGCACTGCGGTAGATCACTTTAATATTCCGACCAACAGTGTGATTGAACTGGGAACTCAGGTAGAAATTTAAACATTCCTGTGGCGCTTATCTTTGGATCCATGAACGGATCCATGAAACCTCTGCTTAACGCGATAAACGTAATACCAAATCAAGCTATATCTAGCTTTAGCTCAAATGTTCGGCAACATTTTGCTTTTGAAGCAAATCACATTCTTTTTAATAACCACTGGTTGGTTGATGGCTAAAGTTTAATTACTCAGCATAACCCTAGTTCGATGCACTAGGGTGATCGTAGAGAGGGCTTTAGGTGAAGCAGCTTTAGGTGAAGCGTTCGACGACATTCATGCGCAGGGATGTGGACACGAGCCCGATGGATGGGTTCACGCGTGTCGACGAACCGTTTACATGAAGCCTGATCTGACATAAAAACTAAAAATCCCAATCAAAAAAAAGGGGCTCAGTTGAGCCCCTTTTTTATCTGTAGTTACTTAATGCGACAGTGGATCAGGTCGAATCTGAAACTTGACCACTTTACCAGTGGTACCTTTACCACCTTCGGTATGCCATACCAGATGGGTACCGTAGTTCGCGTAAAGACCTCTGCCTTTCCAACCTGCATCCGGATCATCGATACGGCCATCTAGACCACGTTGGTAGAAGCCAAGTGGATAAGGCACCCGCAGATAAGTCCATTCGCCGCTATCAGGATCCAGCGCAATGAGCGAGTCGGAGTTGGAACCGGTCAGGATCGGAGTGTCTTTACCCAGGCCACTGATGTTGTGCTGATCGACCCAGCCAAAATAATGGAAGTCGGCAGGATAATCAGAATTAGCCATTTTGGGGCCAGGAGTCTGAAACAAGGTCCAACCTGCTTCGCAATGAGTACCAAGTTCAGTACCCGGGCCATTGGTCACAGTACACTTACTGCGATCAAAACGACCCCACTGGGAAGTAGCCGCCATTGCTACCCATGCCACACCGTTGCTGTCTACGTCCATTCCGCGCGGATCCAGAGCACCCTCAGGCACTTGATACACTTCCGACACACATGATTCTGGCGGATTAACACCGCGGTTCAAACGCACGATAAAACCTGGATAGTCTTCAGACGCCCCCCACACGATGTTGCCATCTTTAGGATCGGGGATAACGGTATAAAGATTTTTACGCACTTCGGTATCAAGCGCTGGATTCGCTGCTTCGCCTTCTTTATTCCAAGGAGCAGTAATCACACCATCACCATTGGTATCGATAACTTGCGGGCACCAGCCTTGTGACAATTGCTCGTCGTGAGTTTGGTCGAACAAACGGGTATTGACCCAGCCAAACATCGGGCCCAACAGCTCGTTGAAATACAGCGTGTTGTCAGGGTCGTTGGCAAACTGTAGATGATGGGTCGCAAAACAGGTGTCGATCAATTCAAACTCACCCGTTTTAGGGTCGTACACAGAAGCTTGGCGGTTACTGCGCGTTAACGGGTAATATTTGGCGTATTTATTGTCAGATCCAGACTGGCACCAAGTTGGTTCATCGTTACGAATCTTGGATGTCATCCACACACGGCCATCGGGGCCCATCATAGGATTGTGCGGATCGGCCGGATTTTCCAAGCCCCACAAATGCTCCATACCCCAAAAGTTGGAAGGCTGGGCTGGTGGTGGGAAGCGTGAATCCACTTCACGCGGATCTTGGCGGGTAGGAATTGTGATTTTGTAAGCATCGTTGGTGATTGGGTCGACTACAGCCAAGGTTCCATGTCCTGCAGAGACCGCATAAATAGGACCAAACGCATTCACAGTCGGATTGTTTTTGTCGGTAGAAATTTCGTCATGCATAAAATCCTGCGGGCCGCCGATATCCCAAAGGGTAACCACCACATTGCGTTCTACACCTTTGGGACGAGGTGGTGCCGGCGGCACAGCGCCTGATTCCACTTTACGGGTCCAGTTCGCCATAGTTTTAGACATGCCGTCCAAACCAAACTGCAGGAAAGCCGCTTGCATACTGCCACCACGCACACCTAAAGAAGTACGGTATTGCCATGCAGCCTCATGCGAATCGAAACCCAATGCATCCATATGCCCCAAAGTGCGGGTAAGCTGGTTGCCTAACTGATGGCAGAAGTTACAGTCACTCTTGAACTCGAATATCCATTTGTCTGAGTTTGTGATCGTGGGAAGAAATCCGTTACCACCACTGGCAACCGGGCCGGTACCAGGCAACACATCATTACCGGGAACTTCGAGCAAGGACAACCAGTAATCACCGGGATACACCTTAGCAGCTTCTTGTTCATCTGCAGCCACCACAGCAGTTAACTGCAAATCAGTATCACCGGGACGGCCTTCTACTTTGGCGGAATCGGCTAGGCCATAACCACGCACCCAAACGTTATAGGTGTGATTGGGTAACTGTGGCAAGGTGAAACGACCTTCGTCGTCGGTGACAACTATCTTGATATATGGGGTGTTAGTTTCTTCTGTTTGTGCAATTACCCATACCCCTGCTTCTGGACCATTGGGACTGGTAACACGACCCGAGATGAAACCATCTTCATAAACTCGCGGGGTAATCGCAGGTGCCTGGGCAAGTGACACACCGCTGGCTAGCAAGGCGGTTAGAGCCACAATTGATTGACGTAACTTTTGCATAGTTCCTCCTGAGGGACTGATGACTTTTGGAAAGTACTTTTTAGTATTTTATTATTGTGATTTAGTGCTGAAAATTCTGACTTAATGCAGCAGCATTTGCTGTTGCAGGAAGAGCGAGTATAACTCAACTTAGCGGGAGTCAAATACAATTGTGACTGGCTATTTGCAGTACCTGGATGTGAGCTTTGGCACAATTAAAGGTTCGGCGCCAACTTACCCGTAAAGCACTTTTTTTCGGCTAGAATAGCGTCCATCTTATATCCATATTCAGTGATCTACCCGTAGAAATCCGTCCGAGGCACACATGTCAAAAATCAACTCCGCCTGCAATTTGCAAATCACTCAAGTGTTGTACGATTTCATTGAAAAAGAAGCTACTCCTGGCACCGGCATAACCCATGTAGCCTTTTGGGAAGCCATGTGCGCGGTGTTAGACAAACTAGCTGTCCGTAACCGTACCTTACTGGCGCGCCGTGACGAATTACAAGCCAAGATCGATAATTGGCACACAGAACATAACGTGGCGTATTACCTGAGCCATCGCGACGAATATAAAAAATTTCTACAGGACATTGGTTACTTAGTACCTGTGGGTGAAGATTTCAAAATCGGCACGCGCAATACTGATTATGAAATTTCGATTGTTGCGGGGCCGCAATTAGTAGTGCCGGTGATGAATGCCCGTTATGCCCTCAATGCCGCCAATGCACGTTGGGGCAGTTTGTTTGATGCGTTGTACGGCACTGATGTCATAGCCGAAACTGCAGGTGCACAGCGCACCGCCCACTACAATCCTGTGCGCGGCCAGTTGGTCATAGACTATGCGGATGAATTTTTAGATCAGGCTATTCCCCTTAAACGCAGTCGCCACAGTCAGGTAAGTGAATATCGGTTAACAAATCAGAATGGTCACATTGTGGTAGAAGTTGAACTCAAAGATCGCACCACGACCAGTCTTTCCAATCCCGACAAATTGATTGGATTTCAAGGCGGGATTAGCACACCAACAACCATGCTATTTGCCAATCATGGTTTACATCTGGAAATTCAACTCGATGCCAGCCATGCAATCGGCAAGCAGCACCATGCCAATGTCAAAGATGTGTACATGGAATCGGCCATGACCACGATACAAGATTGCGAAGATTCCGTCGCAGCGGTTGATGCTGCCGACAAAGTTGCAGTTTACCGAAACTGGCTGGGGTTGATGCAAGGCACCTTGGAAGAAAAATTTAGCAAAGGCGATAAAGTAGTCGCCCGCAAACTCAATCCTGATCGGGTTTACAAAGGCACCAGTGGCGAAACTGTCATCATGCAGGGCCGCAGTCTTTTGTTGGTGCGCAACGTGGGCCACTTGATGACATCATCAGCCGTGCTCGACAAACAAGGTAATGGAATTCCTGAAGGCATTCTGGATGCCATGGTCACTACGCTGTGTGCCATGCACGACCTTAATGGCAACAGTCCGGTCAAGAATAGCCGCGAAGGCAGTATCTACATCGTTAAACCCAAGATGCATGGCCCGGATGAAGTTGCCTTTACCAACGATTTGATGAGCGCAGTAGAAGATGCCTTTAGTCTGCAACGCAATACCATCAAAGTAGGCGTAATGGATGAAGAAAGACGCACTTCAGTTAATCTCAAAGAATGTGTGCGCGCAGTCAAAGATCGTATCTTTTTTATCAATACGGGTTTTCTAGATCGCACCGGTGATGAAATTCATACCAGCATGATAGCTGGCCCGTTTTTGCCGAAGGAGGCGGTCAAGGGACAACCATGGATCACTGCCTACGAAAACTCCAACGTTGATGTGGGAGTAGCTGCTGGTTTTACCGGCAAAGCACAAATTGGTAAAGGTATGTGGGCCAAACCAGATTTGATGGCTGACATGATGGCGCAGAAAGTAATTCACCCGAATATGGGTGCCAATTGTGCCTGGGTGCCCTCACCCACTGCCGCTACTTTGCACGCCATTCATTATCATCAGATCAATGTTGGCAATACTCAACGCGAATTGTCAGCACGCTTGAAAGCCAGTGTTGACGATATTCTTACTATTCCACTGCTACTCGACAAAAAACTATCACCTGAGCAAATTCAAGCTGAGCTCGACAACAACGCGCAGGGTATCCTTGGTTATGTAGTGCGCTGGATCGATCATGGCGTGGGTTGTTCCAAAGTACCTGACATCAACCATGTGGGG
>CAIMTR010000364.1 GCA_903844415.1 uncultured Gammaproteobacteria bacterium | reverse complement strand
TAATCACTCATACGATCGATATACGCTGCGCTCGACACATACGGCTTGGTCGCAAGCAAGCCACCATCGGCATACTGACTCATACCCAAGGTGTTGGGCAATTCTACCCACTCGAAAGCGTCGATATAAACGCCGAGATACCATTCATGCACACGCTGAGGATGAAGCCCCGCCAGTAAAGAGAAATTTCCTATCACCATCAAGCGTTGGATGTGGTGCGCATGAGCATGCTCTAAAGATTGGCTAATCGCGTGGGCCATGCAGCGCATCTTGGTTTTACCTGTCCAGAACCAGGTCGGTAATTCACTTTGATGGTTAAACACATTTTTTTGCGCATAAGCCGGCATATGGTGCCAGTACACGCCGCGGATATATTCGCGCCATCCGATGATTTGACGGATATAGCCCTCGACTGCGCTCAAGGGCGCAGCGCCTTGATGAAACGCTGCCTCTACTCGCTGCACCACTTCGCATGGATTGAGCATCTTGGTATTCAGCGCAAACGATAATAAGGAATGAAATAGCCGCCAGGCCTTGCTACTCATCGCATCTTGAAATTCGCCGAAGTGTGGCAAGGAGTGAGTGACGAAAGCATCGAGTTGCAGTAAGGCTTCTTGCCGGTTTAGTGGCCAGCAAAAATTGTCCGCTTTGGGCTCACCAAAACTCTTGATTCCGGCCGCTTTTATGCTGTTCCAGAGCGCATTGTGATCATGTTTGGGGCGAATGTCGGTAGGCTCCCCAGGCAAGCCGGGCCAGGCTTTGCGATTATCGTGATCATAGTTCCAATCCCCACCCAGTGGTTTGTTATCCACATCCATTAACACTTGATGCTTGACCCGCATCTGGCGATAAAAGTGTTCCATTAGCCATTTTTTGCTGCCATGAAAAATCTGCCCAACTTCGGCTTGTGAGGTATAAAAATGTTCTGAATCGACCATCCGGCATGGCACACCACAAGCGTCAGAAAAGTCATGTAATTGCTGGTCAAGACGCCATTCATCTGGCGCTTGGTATTCAATCTCTCTGATCTGATATTGCGCAGCCAGCCAGGTTAAATTCGTCGTTATCGAATGCGTATTTTCCGGATCATCAATATGCAAATAATGCAGCCGATGTCCATCTTCACGCAATTGCCGCGCCAAATCGCGCATTCCGGCAAAAATAGCGATGATTTTTTGTGCATGATGCAGCACATAATCGGTCTCTTGACGTACTTCCATCATCACGTACATGACATTATCGTGTTGATGTGCAAACCAGCTATGCGCAGGATTTAGCTGATCACCCAATATCAAACGTAGGATTGTTGTTTTAAAAGGTGAAGTTTTATTTTTAGCATGCATGTCTGTTTCACTCTGTTTACGCTTGATGCATCAGTGTTAAATCAATGCTCAATCAAATTTGCCAACGCGCTCGTCAAATCAGGATAGTGAAAATGAAATCCGCGTGTTAATAAACGCGTTGGCAGCACGCGCTGCCCACCCAATAACAAATCCGAACGCTCACCCATTGCCAGTCGCAAGAGCCACGCGGGGATAACGAAGAGTGCTGGTCTATGTACTGCACGACTTAAACAGCGGGTAAAGTCGGCATTCGTGACTGGCTGTGGTGCCGTCAGATTATAGGGGCCAGTGGCAGATGTATCGTCTAGCAAAGTCAATACGGCGTTCAGATAATCTTCGCAATGTATCCAACTCATCCATTGCCGGCCATCGCCCAAACGACTTCCCAAAGCACACTGAAACGGGAGCAGCATTTTCTTTAAAATGCCACCGTCATTATCTAACACCAAACCGGTACGTAATATGACGCTACGCACATCCATTTCGGTAACGGTTTGCGCTGCTTTTTCCCAGGCAACACATAAAGAAGCAGAAAAATCGTGACCAGAATTGCTCTCTTCATTCAAAGTTTGATCAGCATCAATGCCGTAATATCCGATCGCAGATCCGCTGATTAACACTTGTGGTTGATGTTTTGTCTGTGCAATTTTTTTTACTAATTTTTCAGTCACAGCTACACGGCTATCGAGCAATACCTGTTGACGTGTTTTCGTCCATCTAGCATCGATGATAGGTTCACCCGCCAGATTTATTAACGCATCAAACCTTAGCTCGGAGGTCCAATGATCCAGACTTGCCATCGCGTTGACGCCAGTGCCACAAAGTTTTGGCACAGATTGAGGGCGACGACTTAGAACCGTCACGCTATCGCCGCGCGCACTTAGCGCTGCACATAACCGACGACCAATTAAACCAGTACCGCCTGTAATAAGTACGTGCATATTGAGACCAAGTTAGAGTTGTTTTAGCGTACTTCAGATTTGTTCGAATTCGAATTAAAATTTGAAAAGAATTAACCTCGCCGGAGTGCCGATGGTCTTATACATAATAGATCACTTAATGCGATAGGGTTTTTCCTTAAAACTGCAT
>CAIMTR010000363.1 GCA_903844415.1 uncultured Gammaproteobacteria bacterium | reverse complement strand
GCCTATTAAGGATGGCAGGAAGTTGTAGCCAATGTTATGTTGCTCAACGAAGGGCCTTTCTTAGGCAATTCTCGCGGTTAAAATCCCCGGGTGTTAACTGCCATGTTGATAAAAATCAATAGGAACAATATTTGTATGAAAAATTACTGGTTATTACTCACTAGTTTCATATTTGCCTTACCCCTACGTACACATGCAGACCAGCTTGATCCTCGGCTGGATGAATTATTTCAACAATTATTGACCGCTGAAAATCCCACCCAAACCGTTCAACTTGAAACTTTGATCTGGCAAATTTGGGTTGCCAACGACAATCCTGAGTTCGCTGCCTTAATGCAATCAGGTATTGATCTTATGAATAACAATGAACTTAGTGCGGCCTTGCAGAATTTTAATCATTTGATTGATTTGGCGCCTGATTTTGCCGAAGCATGGAATAAACGCGCGACCATTAATTTCTTGTTACAAGATTACCCAGCATCAGAAGCAGATATTGCTAGAACCTTAGCGTTGGAACCCTTTCATTTTGGAGCCTTGTCGGGTTTGGGCTTGGTGTATATGGCACAGGGTAAATACCGGCAGGCACAAAATGCGTTTCAAGCTGCACTGGAAGTTAATCCCTCCATGCTTGGTGTTAAAAATAATCTGCAAATGCTGGACGACTATTTACGTAAGACCTCAATTTAAACTGTAGTCGAGAATACCTTATCACTAAATTTTTAGTTTTTTTATTAACTGTAAAAAAACCACAAATTTATGCAACACTTGTATCGGCCAGACTATCCAGCATTATTTTGTCCCTTTTCTACCATCACTCGAACCAGGTGTACGGTAGGAAGTTACTGCAGGAAGTTACTGCAGGTATTTATGTTCAGGAACCGAAAGACTATTTGACGCAATAGCAGGTGCTTCGGTTACCATTCCCAATTGAATTGGCACCCAAGATATATTCACAGTCAGCAGATAAAAAAGGAAAACCTGATGTCCAGTATTACCTCCGTCGACCGAAAATCAAGCCTGCTTGCTCAGGCCGGCTGGCTGCTAGTTGCTGGACTTGGTGCTGCAGCGTTAGGTGGCATTGCGCTAAACCGTAACGAAACAGTTAACAGTATGTGGCTGGTTGTGGCTGCCATCTGTGTTTATGCACTTGGATACCGGTTTTACAGTGCCTTTGTTGCTGCAAAAGTATTGATGCTCGACACCACCCGCGCCACCCCGGCAGAACGTCTGAGTGATGGTCGCGACTTTGTGCCCACCAACCGCTGGATAGTCTTCGGTCATCATTTTGCTGCTATTGCCGGTCCTGGCCCCTTGATTGGTCCCACACTCGCAGCCCAGTTTGGTTTTCTGCCTGGTACTTTATGGATATTGATTGGCGCAGTTCTTGGTGGCTGTGTGCAGGATTTCGTGATTCTGTTCTGTTCAATTAGGCGTGACGGTCGTTCGCTCGGCCAAATGGCACGCGACGAACTCGGCCCTTTGGGTGGTGCCGTGGCCATGATCGGTGTGTTGGCCATAATGATAATTTTGATTGCAGTACT
>CAIMTR010000362.1 GCA_903844415.1 uncultured Gammaproteobacteria bacterium | reverse complement strand
CATCTAGCGCTTCGGCAGCTTCAAAGATGGGCCAAAATTTTTGGTCATCCAGATATTCGCCATGGGTATGGGAGTTGATTACAACACCCTTGAGTCCCAACGTTTTTATGGCACGCTCCATTTCCAATGCAGCAGCTTTGGGATCCTGCGGGGCAATGGCCGCGAGCGCTGCAAAACGGTTAGGATATTTGCGACAAGCTTCACTTACTTCATCGTTACTCGCTCTGGCAACCGCCATTGCTTCCTTGCGTTTGAAAATTTGTACACCAGGTGCAGTCAACAATAACAACTGCTGGTCGATACCAGATTTGTCCATGTCGGCAATGCGGGCTTCACCTAGATTTTGCAGGCGGTCGATGATTTCGGAGGTATAACTTGCATTTTGGTTTAGGAAGAAGCCCCACAAATTTTGAAATCCTGGGTCATCAAACGATTTTTTATCGAGCAGTTTACGCCATGCCTTGAGCATTGTGGTCGGCGCCCATGCTTCTTCGGTGGCGATACGTTTAATAGAACCATCGGGAGTAATAAGAGGCATGAGTGCTATTTTCCATTATTTTTTTTAGCAGACTGGAGAGCATATTCTACCTATACACATTCGGTTGTCGAGACGTACTTATGCTGTATCCATGGGTTAGTAAAAGCTGACACTGCCGGGTGCATTTGCTGTTGGAAAAATGACCGTGCCGGCTATTGCATATTGAAGACTGCTCAATTACTTTGGGCAGGCTTTTATTAAAAAACAGACGTCAGCATTTTTATCAATGTTGATCTCCAACAATTAAAACATCCAGGAGGATTCATGCAAGACTCTAAATCGAATAAGAATTTTGACACAGACTACGAGTGGAAGATCATCCTGATCTTGAGCCTTGCGTTTGGTCTTGTGGGTCTCGATCGCTTTATTTTGCCGACACTCTGGGCCCCTATGGCAGCTGATCTCGGCTTGACCATCGAGGATCTTGGCAATGCTGTTGGTATTCTCGCTGTATTCTGGGGGCTCTCGGCTTTTGCCATGGGCTCTCTGTCAGATCATTTAGGGCGCCGCAAAGTTCTGATACCGGCGGTCATTATCTTTTCCCTGATGTCTGCTTTCTCGGGTATGGTAAACGGTCTGATTGGACTGCTTATGATTCGGGCAGTGATGGGAATTGCCGAAGGCCCTGTTGCATCAACCGGTGTTGCCGTTGCAGTGGAAGCTTCGCATCCCAAACGACGCGGTCTTAACAATGGCATTTTCCAGTGCATGATTTCTTTGTTTGGTCTGGCTATTGGTCCGATTATCGCGACCCAGTTGCTGGGCATTACCACTTGGCGCAATGTGTTCTTGATTGTCGGTATCCCCGGCTTGCTGATTGCTGCCGGAATGTTCTACATCGTACGCGAGCCGCTTGCGCAGTTGGCGGCGAGTGGTGAACGTGCACCACGCCCTTCCTTTGGGCAACTGTTTCAACACCGCAATGTGGCCTTGGCAATGTTGACCCTGATGTGTGCCATGGGCGGTATCTTTGTGTTGGCGGCGATGATGCCGGACTACCTGTTGGGTTTTCTGAAGTTGTCCACAACCGACATGGGCTTTGTGTTTTCGGCTATTGGTTTCGGTGGTTGCTTAGGCCAGTTTGCCTTGCCCGCCATTTCTGACATTGTCGGCCGCAAAATAGCGACACTAGTCTCGTACATACTAGCAGCGTTTTTCTTGTATCTGTTTACCCTGCAAGGGGCAGGCAGCATGACCACCT
>CAIMTR010000361.1 GCA_903844415.1 uncultured Gammaproteobacteria bacterium | reverse complement strand
GCATAAATTTGTTTTGTTGCATCGTATGCAAATTGAAGGGTATGAGTTTAAAACTTTTAAAGATATGGCGCAGGAACTTGGCGTTTGTCGGGAACGGGTTAAGCAAATTTATATGCAGTCTTTGCATAAACTACGGGTTACGCTTCGACTCCACGAGCATTTCGCGCAGCTCGAGTTCAGCGATGTGTCGGGTGGCGTTCTTGATGATCTCGGAGTATGAGTGGTTTTGACGCAGCATCATCACAGATAAGTCAATTATTTGTTGTAAATCTTTACACGCCCTTAGGGAACGTACTTGAGTTTCAATTCGGAGTTCATCGTTAAGAGTTACGGTAGGGATTAACCATTTAGCCCAGGCCATAAGCAGACTTGGTAATGCACTCCAGTATATATGTGTGGTTCAGCCTGTTTGTAATGTTGTTAATAACGGTCAGGGAAATCTTTGGCGAGTGGAGGGTCAGGGGGTTGTTGTGGAACATTGTCAATTATGGCAAGCTCTATGGATGTGGCATATTCATTGCGATAGGCAACAGGAAAATAGTGGTAAGCGTAACCTGCAATCCAACGCTGTAGACGTTCCTCCCGAAGTGGGCAGTACCAATCCCGTTTCTTGAACCACTCAAATACGGGATGTGAAGATTTGTGGCTGTTGCAACTTAAGCAGCAGGCTACGAGGTTGGTTGCTTGTGTTTCACCTCCTTTTGAGCGGGGAATGATGTGATCGAGCGTGGCGTTTCGGCCTAGTACCTCGTTGCAGTAAGCGCATCGACCTCCCCAGGCCGCGATGATGGTTTTTCTAAAACGATGTTTGGTGACTTTTTTGGTAACAAGTTCGGTGCCGTCGATGTGATGATCCACTTGCTCCCGCTACGGTTTGGGTTAGATGTACGTACAGCGAACGCCTAACTCATCTCATGGCTTCACCAGGATCGCCCAACCTGTAGCGGCACCATCAGCGCACCACCTCCTTTCAAAGCGTTCTCGGCTGTATTTCACGCCTGCACCTTTGGTGTGGTTCACGTAGCCACCGTTGATAAGATCTGCCTCCCCATTGGGGTCGTTCAATATCCAATAAGCCGGATCAAAGCCAATAACCACAGACCAGTGGCCGCCACCTGTTGGTGCGTTATATGGCCCTTGGTGAAGCCAACCCACCGCAACAGGTCTGTTAGCCCGTAACTCAAGATCGAGCAGCCCAGGCGCCGCATTGGTAACGAATCTTGCTTGCAAGCCTAAAGAACGCAACGCCGCTAATTGCGCCTGGCTGTCGGTTGTATCGCCGAATTTGGCTCTTACAGCGTTATAGGCATCATCGCTTTTTACCTTGCCGTGGTAACGGGCAATCATCGCGCAACTGCTGGAGAAGCACTCGCGGTAGCCGGTGCCAGATTTATTGTCATTTTGGTACTCATAGGGCACTTTCAGCAGCACAAATGGCGTTTTGGCCGTAATACCCCACAACTTACCTTCTGCCTCGCGGCGGCGGCGTAATCCTGCCTCAACGTTGCTGCCTGGGTTTATGTACAGCAGCATTGCCGCTGGTACTGCGTCGTAATTTGATTCGCGGAGGCATTTGGATATTGTCTCAAATCCTGCTGCGCCATAGAATCCCCAACCAACGTTCCAGGCAAATGACACCAACGCATTCTGTCGCGCTACCGGTAATGTCTTCCATCCGGGAACTGTTTTTGCTAGTGCTGGTACAACTTTGGTTTCAATCCAGTTATCCAGCAAGGCATCTGCATCCTCGCGGCTAATAGAATCACCTTTTTTTATTATTGCGTCATTTAGCGAGGTAAAGCCCCAGCCCAATGTCCACGGTTTATCGCCGGTAGCAGGATCTGGGTATGCCGTAGATTCAAATCCTTCGTACTCACGTATTAACGCACTGGCTTGCTGCCACATCGATGCAGCTTTTGGCGCCGGATCACTGCGGAATTTGCTGAGAAATTCCTGCTGCTCCTCTAGTGACAACAAGTCCCACGCGTAATTAAATGCAGCCTGCTGGTGAGGCATGGGCGGATTTTTTAACGCCTTAGCCGCTGCTAGGAAATTGCTCACTTTTTAACCAGTGGCGTAAAAATGCCAGCCAGCAATTCAATAGCGCGGTAGATCTTCACAAACAATGCCGTGTAACGCCCCAGTTGGTCGTTATCTTTTGGTGT
>CAIMTR010000360.1 GCA_903844415.1 uncultured Gammaproteobacteria bacterium | reverse complement strand
GTTTTTACCCGGCCGTCCATAATTTCGGGAAAACCGGTATAGGAGGCTACTTCGCTTACTTTGATGCCTGCTTGCACCAACCTGAGGTAAGTGCCACCCGTGGATAATAATTCCACCCCCATATTTTGTAGACCCAAAGCCAACTCGCAGATGCCAGTTTTGTCTGACACACTCAACAGAGCACGCCGGATCAAGACTGCGTTGGAGTTGCCGGTACTTGCAGTGGTTGAACTCATTATGGGTTATGCCCTGTGTGCGCTTAATTGAAAGTTTTTTTAAGTATGTTGCCGACGGTTAATCCAGCATTTTGTATTTTTTGAGTAAGGTGCGCAGGGTACCGCGATTTATACCAAGCATGTGCGCAGCCTTGCTCTGGTTGCTGCGCGCTTTTAGCATAACTGCTTCCAACAAGGGAGCTTCCACTTCGGTGAGTACTATCGCATAAAGATTGTTGACCATGCTGGCATCTACCATCGTAAGATAATCTAGCATTACAGAGCTCACACAAGCGCGCAGTGTTGACGTTTGCTGTGTTTTAAAACCTTGGGTGCTGGCAGGATTAAGAGATATATCCCCTGCTTTGACTGGTCCATTGCCTGACTCTTTCATGCAGCGTTCTCCCGCTGGGACAAACTATAAAAAAATTGTTCGATCTGTTCGATCTGGGCATTTTTGCTGTCGAGAGTGTTAAACATGCTGCGAAACTCTCGAGCGCCCGGATAGGTTTCAAGATACCACGCCACATTTTTACGGGTATAGCCCAATCCCAGATGCTCTCCATAAAAATCGTGTAACTCACGTACATGGCCCAAAAGTATGAGTTCGACCATAGTATCCGGCATGGCCGGCAGTTCAGTTCCTGTTTGTAAAAAATGCTGTATTTCACGAAAGATCCACGGTTTGCCGCGCGCACTACGCCCGATCATCACCGCGTCAGCGTGAGTTTGTTGCAGCACAGCACGTGCTTGTTGCGGAGTGCAGATGTCGCCATTGGCTATAACTGGAATCTGCACTGCCTGTTTTATAGCGGCGATTGTGTCGTATTCAGCAGTGCCGTTAAACATGCAAGCGCGGGTGCGGCCATGCACAGCAAGAGCTTGAATGCCAGCATCTTCTGCAATACGTGCGATGGCAAGGCCGTTACGCATTTCAGGACTCCAGCCGGTGCGAATCTTCAGTGTTACCGGCACATTTACGGCTTTTACTACAGCCTTAAGAATATTCGCTACCAGTGTTTCATCTTTTAGCAGAGCAGAACCTGCCGCTTGTTGCAGAATTTTTTTAACCGGACATCCCATGTTGATGTCGATGATCTGGGCACCTTCTTCCACATTTAGGCGGGCGGCTTGCGCAATGGTAAGTGGATCGGCACCTGCGATTTGTACCACTCGCGGGGCGAGTTCATCTTTGTGAATACGTCGACGTTGACTGCCTTTGCTGTTGTACAGCAATGGATTGGAGCTGAGCATCTCGGTGGCAGTGAGCGCGGCACCATGTTGACGACACAAGGCACGAAACGGGCGGTCGCTGATCCCGGCCATGGGCGCGAGCAGCACGCTGGAATCCAATTGATAGGGGCCGATACGAAGCACAGGGGTGTTGAAAACTCGGAAAAAGCGGTTTGGTATGGTACTAAGGAGGCTGGTCTGAGTCCATGTTCAGATGCAGCGAGTATGGTTGATGGTGACTTTTGGCTCAGGCGCCGAATTAAGAGGAGGTTTGCTAGCGTCGGTTTATCGGAATTCAATTCGGTAATTAACTGCATTGCTGCCGGGATCGACCAATTCTAATTGTATCTGAACGCTGGATCTGGCTGGCATGGCATCCATTACAGCAAGTTCGGGGGGCAAATATTGTGCTGGCTCAAACAGTCGGTTAGCCAGCAGTGTGTTGTTGGGATCACTGAAACTTAATTCCAGTTGTGGAAAAGCTTGGGGTTGTTCGGAATCATTGCGGAAGATGAAATTGAGCTCCAGTGCATTGGCTACTCGTGGATGTGAGCGCACCAACAATTGCTGCGAATACAAACTGGTAGTGTTGGCGGGTTCAACGGTAGGCTGCGGGCAGGCTAGAACACGGCAAAATAAAGGCAAGACATCTGCATAACGTGGTGATTTTTGCAGCGCATCAAGATTGTTTGCAACCACTTGCAAGACAAAGACAGCGACTAAAATGAGGCTGATAACAAAGAGCGCAACGCTTGTCATGCGTTTATACAAAGTCGATCCAAGTTCCAATGTAAGTGGGTCGGCGTCGATGGCTTCTATGAGTTCTGGAGCTAGCGCCTCGAGTGCATCTTCGTGTTCTAGATCGGCAAGATAAGTACGCAGAACCTGTTTATCTTGCGCAGTTTCGAGCTTGGGTTGCACTATAAAAATAGGCTCAGGATCATCGCTGGACGCTCTATAGGCAGTCTTAACTGAGGTTTGATTTGAATTGAGTAGTTCGTCGTCGGGAGTTTTTAAAAATCCAGGTTCTATTAGCCCCTTATCTTCTGAATGTAATTCTGATGGGTTGGTGTCGGCAGCAGTGTTGTGCCATGTTGAATTTGGTTCGGCTTGTTTTGCAGTAAATACACGCTCATCAGTCGGGTGGAAAGGTAAGGTTGTTAGTGTGTCT
>CAIMTR010000359.1 GCA_903844415.1 uncultured Gammaproteobacteria bacterium | reverse complement strand
GCCCTCCCGGTATGCTGGGTATTGGCATCGGCGGCACAGCAGAAAAAGCCGTGCTAATGGCAAAAGAGTCTTTGATGGATCCCATCGATATTGATGAATTACGCAAACGCGGCCCGCAAAACAGGATCGAAGAATTACGCCTTGAACTAATGGACAAGGTCAATGCTCTAGGCATTGGGGCACAAGGCCTAGGTGGCTTGACCACCGTACTCGATGTCAAGATTAAGGACTATCCTACTCACGCCGTATCGCTGCCAGTGGCTATGATTCCAAATTGCGCTGCCTCGCGCCATGCACATTTTGTGCTGGATGGTTCTGGTCCCGCCGAACAACATCCTCCCAAGGTCGAAGACTATCCAAAAATTTCTTGGGATGTAGGCCCCGCTGCCCGCCGGGTAAATCTCGATACTGTTACACGAGCTGACATTGCCACCTGGACGCCAGGAGAAACACTGTTGCTCTCTGGCAAGATGCTCACCGGCCGTGATGCTGCGCATAAACGCATAATCGATTTGTTCAACAAAGGTGAAGGTCTGCCAGTGGGCGTCGATTTGCGCAACAAATTTATTTATTACGTTGGTCCGGTGGAACCGGTACGTGATGAGGTGGTCGGTCCCGCTGGTCCCACCACGGCAACACGAATGGATAAATTCACCGATGACCTGCTAGAAAAAACAGGTCTGTTAGGGATGATTGGCAAAGCCGAACGCGGCCCTACTGGCATCGCAGCTATCAAAAAACATAAGGCTGTGTATTTGATGGCCGTGGGAGGCGCTGCCTATTTGATTTCCAAAGCTATTCGTAAAACCCGTGTTGTAGCCTTCGCTGATCTTGGCATGGAAGCTATTCGCGAGTTCGAAGTAGAAGATATGCCAGTATCTGTGGCTGTGGATGTAAACGGAATATCAGTACATAACACTGGTCCGGCCCAGTGGAAGCAACATATTGAAGAACATGGCCTAAAAATAAAATAACAAAAAGCTGGAGCCAAACAATGAAAAAAGCACGCGTCAAAACCCTGTGGGTAGATGTTGTGAAACTGCTGAACAAGTGTTGGACAAACATTTTAGCTCTGCTGTGTGTTGTTCTGCTGAGCAATGGTGCTTTTGCCCAAACTGCTAATTTGGAGCGTGGCGCCGAAATATTCCAATCTGTTTGCATTCGTTGTCACATTCCCATCGAAATCGAAACTCGCTTACGCAACGACTGGTACGGCCACAGTGCTACCGAACTGCTGCAACGAGTCAGTAGCACCATGCCGGGCGAAAATCCAGGTTCATTAACTGCACAACAATATCTGGATGTAACCGCTTTTATGTTGACGGTTGGCAAAGTGACTCTGCCAGAGGCCACACTTTCCGCCGAAAGTTTGGTAAACCTCACATTAACACCGGTCGCCAGCACAGCAGTGGCGGCTACTGATTCCTACCCTTGGCAAACACTCAACGGCACCGTGCAAGCCACGCGTTATTCCGCGCTGGAGCAAATCAATGCTGCCAATGCTGCCAGTCTGAAAGTCGCTTGGCGTTTCAATATGGATAATTTTGGGCCAGTCACGGAAGGTTCAAATGTCACTACGCCACTGATGGTAAATGGCACCTTGTTTACTACAGCAGGAATTACCCGCGACATCGTCGCGCTTGATCCGGGCACTGGCCAGATGCTGTGGCTGTGGCGCGCACAGGAAGGTGAACGCTTCGACAAGGCACCCCGCAAGGGTTCCGGCAAAGGCCTAGCGTATTGGAGTGATGGCGTTCAGGAAATAGTTCTCACGGTAACTCCCGGCTACTACCTCGTTGCACTCAATGCGCTTACTGGCTTGCCCGTGGAAAACTTCGGTGCCGGTGGTTGGGTTGATTTACAAGAAGGCTTACGCTTGGGTCCAGGGCGCGATGATCTCGATATTGGTTTGTCTTTTCCACCACTGGTGGTGGACGACGTAATAGTCGTGGGTGCATCACACGCTCTTAGCACCAGACCTTTGTCAGAAAGTAATGTTAAAGGAGATATCCGCGGTTACGATGTCAGGAGTGGCAAGCTGCTGTGGACCTTCCATACGATTCCACAAGGTAATGAGTTTGGTAGTGAAACATGGCTCGGTGATTCGGCGCGTTATACCGGGAACGCTGGAGTCTGGGCACCTATGTCGGCCGACCCTCAATTGGGGCTTGTTTATCTACCGGTAGAAACTGCCACCAGTGATTATTATGGTGGCGCCCGCCCTGGCGATAATTTATTCGCCAATTCGCTAGTTGCCCTAGACTACCGCACCGGCGAGCGGCGCTGGCATTTTCAGTTGATCCATCACGATATCTGGGATTGGGACAACCCTGCTGCGCCAATCCTTGCCGATCTGCCAGATGGCCGCAAGGTGATTGTTCAACTAACCAAGCAGGCTATGGCCTATGTGTTTGACCGTGCCACCGGCGAACCCATCTGGGACATTGTCGAAACCCCCGTGCCGCAATCTGACATCCCTGGCGAATGGACGTCTCCTACACAACCAATTCCGTCACGCCCTGCTCCGTATGACAGGCAGGGCTTTACAGAAGCTGATCTCATCAACTATACGGCTGAATTGCTAGCCAAAGCCAAAGCCGCCATTGCCCCTTATCGGATGAGCGAATTGTTTACTCCGCCATCTCTGGCAGCAGCAACTGATGGCACCTTGGGTACCGTGCATTTACCGCACGCTACCGGGGGTTCCAACTGGGAGGGTGGTGCCTACGATCCGGTCACCGGCATTTTGTATGTGCCCTCCCGTACGGCACTGACTGTATTAGGTTTGGTACCCGGTGCTGATGATTCCAGCGTGGACTATATTCAAGGCTTGCGTGGGGGTTTGGATGTTGACGGTCTGCCTATCATGACCCCGCCTTATGGTCGTATCACGGCGATCAATCTGGAAAATGGTGAACATCTATGGTGGATTCCCAATGGGGATACGCCAGAGGAAATAGTCAATCATCCTGCTCTGGCTGGAATCGAACTGCCGCGCACCGGAGTTCCCAATCGTTCCGGCATCCTGCTCACTAAAACTTTATTGTTCAGTGGTGAGGGGCCTGGTGGCAAACCCTTGTTACGTGCTCACGATAAAGCCAGTGGGGACATTTTGGCTGAAATAGTTTTGCCCAGGTCCCAAACCGGCACACCAATGACGTTCATGCATTTGGGGAAACAGTACTTGGTAGTTGCGGTAAGTGGTGAAGGTAGCAGTGAGCTGGTGGCACTGACTTTGCCGTAAATTCAGCCGTTAGGTGCTGCCGACATCGCCAAGCTCTGGGTCGCTGAAGTTATCTCAAATATGACTATGACTGGGCTTTGCAGTTATCATCGCCGTCTTACATTAACAGTCATCAAGGGGGGAACTGTGGCCACACGTGCCGAACTTATCAAAAGGCTTGAAAAACTTGATGCATGCGCCGTTTCAGACGCGCTCGACAGTTTAGGTCTAAAAGGCGCGCAATCTGGTTTGTTGCGCCGTTCAACCCGCAGTCGTATAGCTGGGACAATTCAAACCGTAAAATTACACGGCATGGCCCCGGCAGGTGGTTCCAAGCGTCATTTGGGTACGGCAGCAATTGAAGCGGCAGACAATTTAACAGTAATAGTGGTGGAACAACGTACGGGCATTGATTGCGCCGGTTGGGGTGGAGTTTTAGCCAATGCCGCCAAGGTTAAGGGGGTGCGAGGGGTAATCATGGAAGGCCCGGCCCGAGATATTGATGAATATGAAGAAATAGGTTTTCCAGTATTTTCCCGCTTTACTACTGCGCGTACAGCACGAGGTCGGGTGTGGGAACAAGACTTTGGCATACCGGTACAAGTTGGTGACAGCATCGTCAGTCCAGGTGATTACGTCATAGCCGATGGTAGTGGTGTCGTGTTTGTTACAGCGGACAAGATAGAAGCAGTATTGGCTGTAGCAGAAACTGTAGCCGAGAAAGAACGACTGATGACGCAAGATGTGCTCGCGGGCAAACCAGTATCAGTGGTGATGGGCACTTCTTACGAAAACATGTTGCATAAACCCAATTAAGCAGGAGTTTGAAGGCAATGATAGACAATAACGTAGCACGAGCCGCAAAGCTTGATACTGCAACGTTGAGTGATGCACTCGACAAGTTACGTATAGCAGGGCAATGCTTAGGTATCAAACCACGCGACCAAAATTTTCGACTAGCAGGCCGCGCCTACACCATTTTATATGGACCTTTGGATGCGGATAAGCCCGGTACAGTGGGTGATTTTATCGACAAATTAGGGCCGGGAGATGTGGCTGTAATTGATAATGGCGGTCGCGAAGACGCCACTGTTTGGGGTGATATTCTGACTTTTCTGGCTCACAAAAAAGGCCTGGCAGGAACGATAATCGATGGTGCTTGTCGCGATGTGCATTTATGTTTGAGTCTAGGTTATCCGATTTATTCTCGCAGTTATTCCATGCGTACGGGCAAAGATCGGGTACAGGTTGATGCAGAACAAGTGCCGGTTAATATCGGTGATGCTAGGGTTCAACCTGGCGATTTACTGCGCGGTGATGCGGATGGCGTAATTTGTATTCCTAAATCTCGTGAAGATGAAGTGTTGGCCGTGGCCGAACAAATTGATGCCGCTGAAACTAAAATTAGAGCTATGCTGGAAGCAGGTAAGACTATTGGTGAAGCGCGGGCCGAGATGAAATACCACAGCTTGCAAACCCCGGATAAAAATAAATAGTGCAACTACTGTAGCAGGCAAAGTCTATTAGAATTAAGGATAGATAAACTCTTAAGCAGAGTTGGGTTTTGCAGGTTTCAAAGTTAAGTAACATCTGAATAATTAATATTGTGTATTGGAGATAATAAGTGATTATCGATTGTCATGCCCATTTTTCTGCCCCGCCGCAACTGGCTGTATACAAAGCTGGCCTAGTATCACATCGGGGTTCCCACGGTCGTGGTGCCGTCAAATATACCGACGAGCAACTCATCGCTGCCTGGAATCGCAAAGAGATGGGTCCATGTGGTCACATTGAACATATGCAAAACAATGGTCTCGACATGCAGTTGATTTCGCCACGCCCTTTTCAAACCATGCATTCAGAAAAGCCTGGTTATCTGGTGGAGTGGTATATCCACGAATGTAATAAAATAATTGCCGACAGCATTCGTTTGTTCCCTACCAAGTTTTTTGGTGTAGGTGGATTGCCGCAACAAGGCGGTGAGCCGGTCAGTGTGGTGTTCGCCGAAATGGAGCATTGTGTAAAAAACTATGGCTTCAAGGGTTTCTTGCTTAATCCAGATCCTTATGAGAACGACGGCAACAAAGCTCCACCCATGGGAGATCGTTACTGGTATCCCTTGTACGAAAAAGCCTGTGAGTTGGACGTACCACTGCATATTCACACTGCCG
>CAIMTR010000358.1 GCA_903844415.1 uncultured Gammaproteobacteria bacterium | reverse complement strand
CCGGCAGCGCAGCCGCCAAGTCCGCCAATAGCGTGGATGGCAACTGCGTCGTCTTCGTGGTTGTTGTTGTTGTAGTTGTAGTTGTAGTTGTTGATGTTGTTGTTGATGTTGACGAAGACGTGGTCGATGGAGTCGCCGTGGCAGGCTGTGCAAGCGCATTGCCGGCCAAAGCCAGGCTGATGGCCGCGGCCAAGATTGTCAGCCGTAATGTCAAATTCTTATCCATGGTGCCTCCTATCTGTAGGGCTTGATTAGGGTTTGGTTGGGCTGGCAGCCACGCCAATAACTATCCTGGCAATCGTGAAACTAAGTATATTTAAGCTGAGTTCTCTGGTAATTTTTACTTGGTTTGGTTTATTGATGATTAAGATACTAAACTTTTAGTACAGATACGCCTGTTTTTTTTTAAAACAATATATTTTTGATAGTTGCGATGGTGTGAGCCAGGGTGGAAAGCTACTCAATATTCTGAATCTGTTCCCGCATCTGCTCTATTAACACTTTCAGCGCCACGGCATCAAAAGTGGTGGAGGTGACAATTGCCTTCGAGCAGATGGTGTTCGCCTCGCGGTTAAGTTCCTGCATCAAAAAATCTAGCCGGCGACCTACCGACACATTTTGGTTGAGGGTGTGCAGCACTTCCTTTACGTGGGTGTCGAGGCGGTCTACTTCTTCATGAATGTCGGCTTTCTGGGTTACCAGCACAATCTCCTGTTCCAGTCGCGTGGGCTCTACTTGCAGTTGTAAATCGGCAAACTGCACTCTGATCCGCTCGGCTTGGGCAGCCAGAATACGCGGCAGATCATTACGGATGGACGCCACGGTAGCGCTCACGGCTTGCAGGCGGTCTTCGATGTGGAGCTTCAGTTGTGCGCCTTCGCGTTCGCGGTGTTGGATCAAGCTGTCAAGCGTTGCCTTAAATAACTGCAACGCCTTTTCTTCGATAATTTTGGTATCCTGCTCGCGCTCAATAATAAGGCCGGGCCAGCGCAGAATTTCCAGTGGATTGAGGGGCGCGCAGCCAGGCAGGCGGCCAGTGATGTGAGTGACTGTTGACTGCAATTGGGTCAACACATCGTCGTTGATGCTGATGGTGGTGTTGAGCTCGGCGCTGCCATGAAACTTAAGCTGGGCTTCGACCTTGCCACGTTGCAAAGCGCTGCGCATTTTTTCGCGCAGTACGCCTTCTAAATGCCGCAAACTATCAGGCAGTCGAAAACTGGGTTCCAGATAACGGTGATTGACCGAGCGAATTTCCCAGACCAGGGTTCCCCATTCGTGATCACACTGCTGACGGGCAAAGGCGGTCATACTGCTGGGCATGGGGGGCTGCTCACTGAATGCGATTGAATACGAAAGTGCGCGCGACTATAACGGATTTGTCGGGCAATATGAAATTTGTCCGGCGTAAGAACTAAAGAAAACGGATTCTCGCCTTCGCGGGAATAACGACACATCATGAGGTAACAAATAGTGGCGGTACCAAGACCTAGCGGTAGAACACCAGACCAGTTGCGCAACATCCGCATTACCCGCAATTACACCAAACACGCTGAGGGTTCAGTGTTGGTGGAATTTGGCGATACCAAGGTAATCTGCACGGCGAGCGTGGAAACTAGCGTGCCACGATTTAAGAAAGGTAGCGGCGAAGGCTGGGTAACGGCGGAATATGGCATGCTGCCGCGCTCCACCGGTTCGCGCATGGACCGTGAAGCATCGCATGGCAAACAAAGTGGTCGTACACAAGAAATCCAGCGTTTGATTGGGCGGGCTTTGCGGGCCGCGGTTGATCTAAAAAAACTCGGTGAAAACACCATTAAAATCGATTGCGATGTGATCCAGGCCGATGGAGGTACTCGTACTGCCAGTATTACCGGCGCGTGTGTGGCGTTGGTGGATGCAATCAATCATATGCGTGGCAAAGGAATAATTTCAGTCAACCCTTTGATCAAGATGGTTGGATCGGTATCGGTTGGTATTTATAAAGGTACCCCCGTGTTGGATTTGGATTACGCAGAAGATTCTACGGCCGAAACCGACATGAACGTGGTGATGACCAGCACCGGCGGTTTTGTTGAAATACAAGGCACCGGTGAAAGTGGAGATTTCACGCTGGAAGAACTCAATGCCATGATCGACCTGGCGCGTGCAGGGATCGGACAATTATTAGCTATACAGCTGCAGGCGCTGAACAGTTAAAATTGAGCGAGAGCATGTCACCATGCATCTCGTATTAACCAAGAGACCAACAACCAACATGCAGGACTATCAAAAACAATTTTTGGACTATGTCATCAGTCGCAATATTCTGCGGTTTGGTGATTTCACGCTTAAATCAGGCCGAAAAAGCCCCTATTTTTTTAATGCGGGCTTATTTAATACCGGACAAGCGTTGGCTTTTATCGGGCGTTGTTATGCCGCCTGCATTCAAGATTCCGAGATTGAATACGATGTAATTTTTGGGCCAGCCTACAAAGGTATTCCGCTGGCAGCAGCCACCAGCGTTGCCTTGTCTGAGCATTACGCAGTAGATTCGCCCTATTGTTTTAATCGCAAGGAACCCAAGAGTCATGGCGAGGGTGGCACTATAGTCGGTGCAGCACTTGCCGGTCGGGTGTTGGTAATCGATGACGTTATTACTGCCGGTACTGCGATTAGGGAGGTTATGACTCTTATCGCGAACGCGGGGGCTACGGCTGCTGGTGTAATTGTCGCACTAGATCGGCAAGAAAAAGGGCAGGGCCAGCTGTCCGCCATTGGCGAAATTAAGCAGGAATTTGGCATACCTGTGATGAGCATAATTAGCTTGAATCAAATTATTAGTTATCTGGAAATTGTGGGTAATAATGAGCTGGAAAGTTATTTGCCCCAAATGAAGCAATATAGAGAGCTTTATGGCACTTCACCGAACCCTTAACGTGGTTGGGCTGTTGTTGATGTTGGGAGTCGGCTGCCTTAACGCAGCCGAGCCTGCCCGCATCTATCGTTATGTCGATGACCAAGGTCGAACGACTTTCGATTCCAATATACCGGCCCAGTTTGTCAAAAACGGTTACACCATTCTTGATGGCCAGGGTCGGGTGCTGGAAGTAATCCCACGCGCACTCACCGCAACAGAACGCACAGCACTGGCCGCACAACAGGAAAAAATACACCTTGAAGAAATGGCAAAGCAGGCTCAAGTAGATGCCGACAATTTGCTGATAAGACTTTACCGGACTCCGGCGGATATAGAACTTAAACGTGATGAGGATCTAAAACTGCTCGATAGCCAGATTGACGCACTGAAAGTGGAGGCAGAAAAAGTTGATGAAGAACTTGTGCGGTTACAAGCGTTGGCAGCAGATTCTAAAAATAAAGGTGCTCAAGTGTCGCCCACTACTGAAGATAAAATAAGCAAGCAGACTCTAGAAAAAGATAGGCTGGCAACAAGCGGGATTAGGTTGGCCAATAAGAGAGCCAAAGTTGCAACAGAATATGATCTGAATATCAACCGTCTGCGAGAACTACAGGGAATTACGGAAAATTCCGCTGCTCAGTAGCTGCCATTGCTCTTGCCAGTTGTGGGTGGGTAACTGCCGAAAATCCGTACGGACAAACTGACTGATCCTGCCCTCCGTAAACGCCATCAATACGGCTGCCGTGCTGGTGGTGGTAACAGTAGTGCGCAACCCTTCCTTGAGCTCTGCTTCGCGTAGCAACTGTTTAAGTTGGGTTTCAAGGCGATCCATGATTTGACATACCCGCACGCGCAAGCGCTCAGTTTCGCCAGCCAACGCATCACCATTAAGAATACGGGTAATGCCGGGATTTTTTTCAGCAAAGCCCAGCACCAGGAAAATAATTTTTTCGCATTGGGACAGTGTAGTGCCCGGCTCGGCGAGGATGCGTGTGATGCGGCTGAACAAAGTCTCTTCGATATAAGTGATCAGCCCTTCAAACATTCGTGCTTTGCTGGGAAAGTGCCTATACAAGGCTGCTTCTGACACACCTACGGCTGCAGCTAAGGCCGCAGTGGTAATCCGTCCACCGGGGTTGGTTGCCAGCATGGTGGCCAGCACTTGCAGAATTTGGTCACGCCTTTGTCCCTTTTCGCCGGCCATGACTACTCCGATTATTTGCCTAGATGTTTGTTGGTTATCTGGGTGCCGATGCCTTTGTCGGTAAATACTTCTAGCAACACCGCATGTGGTACTCGACCATCGATGATCTGGGCACTGGTGACGCCTGAATTTACCGCATCAAGCGCGCAGGCGATTTTTGGCAACATCCCGCCGTAAATGGTGCCATCAGTAATCATCTCGTTGACCTGGGCCGTGGTAAGCCCCGTCACCACCTCGCCGGCTTTGTTCATCACCCCGGAAATATTAGTTAACAAAATTAATTTTTCGGCTCCCACCAGTGCGGCAACTTTTCCTGCCACGATGTCGGCATTAATGTTGTAAGACTCGCCGTTGGCATCGGAACCGATGGGGGCAATTACGGGAATAAAATCGCTTTGCTTGAGCATGTTGATGATGGCTGGGTTAATGGATTCCACCTCCCCTACCTGGCCGATGTCGACGATTTCCAGGGCATCCATCCCGGGCGTCTGACGGGTCATCGTCATTTTTCGAGCCCGAATAAAGTCACCATCTTTGCCGGTAATGCCGATGGCTTTGCCGCCGTTTTTGCTCAACAGGCTGACGATTTGTTTGTTCACCAGCCCCAGCACCATTTCCACCACATCCATGGTGGCGCTGTCGGTAACACGCATGCCTTCAACAAAACTGGACTGAATATTCAGTTTTTGCAGCAAGGATCCGATCTGCGGGCCGCCGCCGTGCACAACAATAGGATGCATGCCCACCAGTTTCATCAGCACAATATCGCGTGCAAAACTGTTTTTCAGGTGCTCATCAGTCATGGCATTGCCGCCGTATTTCACGACAATTGTTTTGCCGGTAAAACGCTGAATGTAAGGCAGCGCCTCAGTCAATACACTGGCTATATTGCGGGCAGCATTGATATCCAAAGTCATGGCATGTTCCAAAGTAGCGATTACTTACTTGCACCTAACACACGATTATACGCAGGATTAATACGTTTTTAGCACACTTAAAAAATATCAATCTTGGCCTTGAGTAGCAAGGATAGCGGTGGCGTTCACTGTGCGTGTTGCAAGTTTGTTGCAATCAACATCAGCATTTGTCGCGCAAGCTGATCTTTACTTGCGGGCCCCATCTGCGTTTCGCCGTCTTTCCAGCAGGCGGTCACACTTGCCCAGTCACTGCCGAAAGTTGCGGTGGCAAAGTTGGCAAACACCAGGTCAAGATTTTTACTGTGTAACTTGGTGCGGGCATTGCTGACCAAATTTTCAGTTTCGGCAGCAAATCCAACACAAAAAGGGCGTGGCTCGGTGCGAGCAATTGTAGCTAGGATGTCGGGGTTTTGGACCAAGCGCAGGGTAAGATCATGGCCGGTTTTTTTGATTTTATCCACGGCCATATCCGCAGCTCGGTAATCTGCCACCGCAGCAACTGAGATAAAAATATCGGCGGGATGTGCCTGACACTCGGTCAGCATTTGCGTAGCACTCTCAACCTGAATAAAAGTTAAGTTTGGTGGAGGTAATAAAGTTGTAGGGCCGCTGATAAGACAAACCTTGGCGCCCGCCTCTACTGCAGCGCGTGCCAAGGCATATCCCATTTTGCCGGAGCTGTGGTTACTGATGTAACGTACTGGGTCGAGCGCCTCACGCGTGGGGCCGGCTGTGATGGTTATCGTGCGGCCCGCCAGAATGCCTGTTTCAAACAAGGCAGCGGCCTGTGCGGCCAACACGGCTGGTTCCTGCATACGCCCGAGCCCTACATCACCGCAAGCCTGCTCACCTGCATCGGGGCCAAACACCTTGATGTCTGTCTGTAACAAGGTGTGCAAATTTTTCTGAGTAGCACTATTGCCCCACATGGCCTGGTTCATGGCGGGGGCAATGGCAAGCAAGCCTTTGCGGGCAAGGCACAGTGTGGAGAGTAAATCGCCGGCTTCGCCATTGGCTAATTTGGCAATGAAGTTGGCGCTGGCCGGTGCCACCAGGATCAGATCAGCCCAGCGTGCTAGCTCGATATGCCCCATAGCTGCTTCCGCTTCAGTATCCAACAACTGGGTATGAACCTTGTTGCCTGACAGAGATTGCAGGGTAAGCGGTGTAATAAATTCTTGTGCGGCCTGGGTCATCACCACTTTTACTTTGGCT
>CAIMTR010000357.1 GCA_903844415.1 uncultured Gammaproteobacteria bacterium | reverse complement strand
TTCAATCGTATGGTGATTTTTTTATCGGAACAGTTTCCGCACGAAGTCTTGCCAACCCAATGCTCCCGATACAGTCTCACAGGCTGGTTCAGAGTGAAGTCATAGGTTTAGCCCATGTGTAATGCGAGTGGACTGTTTTTTTATGAAGTATTTTTAAATTTGTAAATTACAAACACGTGGCTATCTACTACGAACCGTCAAATTCAAACAGAGACACTTGCGTTTTTTTCAGCAGTTTTAATTTTACAAGGTTAAAATCCTTTTTCTTAACCAACAAATCTAGCAGTAAAACATGAAGTTAATTACCTCTCCCCAGATTATGCGGCTTGATCGCTTTGTCAGTCACAGCGCTCCTTTGTCACGCTCGCAAGTAAAAAGATTGTTACACGCAGACCAGATTGATATTGATGGGGTTATCGAGCGTGATCCAGGTGTCATGGTGAGCGAAGACAACAAAGTATCGCTACAGGGGAAAATATTATGCTGGCCCAGACCACATTATGTGATGCTGAACAAACCGGCGGACTATATTTGTTCAACTGAAGACGCCGGTTATCCAGTTGTCTCCAGTTTAATTGAGCAGCCCTGGGGCGCAGCTCTCCACAGTGCCGGTCGTCTTGATGTCGATACTACGGGTCTGGTTTTACTTACCAGCGATGGTGACTGGAGCCATGCGCTGACCAGTCCACGCCGTAGCTGCTTAAAAACCTATCTAGTGGGTTTGAAACATCCGCTGTCTGTAGACATAACTCAGCGTTTTGCTGAAGGACTGATGCTCAACGGTGAGAACAAACTTACACTGCCCGCGCAACTTGTTGTGCTTGGTACTCACACCGCACGAGTGAGTGTTCAGGAGGGGCGTTATCATCAAGTCAAACGTATGTTCGCAGCGTGCAGCAATCGCGTATTAACCCTACACAGGGAAAGCATTGGCAACATTACACTCGATCCTGAGCTGTTACCCGGTGCATGGCGCGAGCTCACCCCTACAGAAGTGGAGAATTAGGCATATGAGTGATAACGCTCTGCAAGAATTATTGCAGCATTACATGGATATGGATGCTTCTGCACTGACCCTACCTACGCTGATTGTGCTGGATGAAAATGCTGGAGAACTGCCCCCTAATCCTTTCCAGGATGTGTTGACGCTGACTAACCGTATAGATGTTTGTAACACTTTAAGACAGTTGCAATGGCCTTGTGAATTCAACGATTTTGTATTTGATAGCAATATGAAGGCCGGACGGCAACGCGCTCTTTATCGTATTTCCAAGGAAAAACTTGTTGTTGAACATGCGCTGCAGTCGTTGTGGCACTTGTTGCCTGTAGGTGGTGAGCTGTATTGCGCTGGTTATAAAAATGAAGGCATCAAGACTTTTGCCAAACGTATGGTGGAGGCATGGGACTGTGCCATGGCTTTGGAGCGCGGCAGGGGCAATTTACATATCTATCGTTTTACTAAAGCCACGACTACAACAATTGCTCTCAATGACAGCGATTACCATGCCCTACACAAAATTGCAGATTGGCAAGGAAACCCGGTGTTTTCCAAACCAGGCGTGTTTGCTTGGGATCGATTGGATGAAGGCAGCAACTTTTTGCTTGAGCATCTGCCAGATTTCTTGCACAAGTATGACCATACTCGTCAAAAGGCGCTGGATCTTGGTTGTGGTTATGGATTACTGACCCTCGCGCTCTTGCAAGCGGGTTGTCTGCATGTGGTGGCTACTGACAACAATGCAGCGGCCTTATTGGCTTGTAATTTTAGTTTGCAACAAGGTTCTTATGCGCAGCAAGCGACTGTTGTGGCTGCTGACTGTGGTGACATAGTCACAGATGGACAATTTGACCTACTAGTGTGTAACCCGCCTTTCCATCAGGGCTTTGGTGTAGAGCAAGATATGACTGATCGTTTTCTGCAGGCTGCCAAACGGTTGCTCAATAAACGCGGGCGGGCATTTTTCGTGGTAAACACATTTATTCCACTAGAACGAAAAGCAAAGGCATTGTTCTCTGAAGTTCAAACAGTAGCTGACAATCGCCGTTACAAACTGGTGGTATTG
>CAIMTR010000356.1 GCA_903844415.1 uncultured Gammaproteobacteria bacterium | reverse complement strand
TTTATTGTTAATATCTCAGGCCAGACAAAAGTTAGTTAATCGTCGCCAAACCAAAATTATTTCGCATCTTGCACATATTACTAATGTGCTAGGTGAGTATAGTACGAAGTTAAGAAATATTACTGCTTATTAATAACTAAATAAAAAAACTTATCGAACGGGTAAATATTGAAGTGGATCGACTGGTTTACCATCGAGTCGAATTTCAAAATGCAGCATGTTGTGATCGATGCCACTAGAGCCTAGCTCAGCAATCTTTTGACCGAGAGAGACCTTGTCTCCTTCCTTTACATTAAGCACACTGTTGTGAGCATAAGCACTTAAAAAATGATCATTGTGTTTGATGATTATGAGATCACCGTAACGCAGCAGACCACTGCCTGAATAAACCACTTCCCCAGGAGCAGCGGCCAATACTGGATCACCCTTGTTACCCGCCATATCCAATCCTTTATTCTCAACACCACTTGCCGAAAAACGACCGATGATGTTGCCTTTAAAGGGCCAGTTCCAGTTCACTTCGTGGTTATCTGTGATTGTCGATTCAGGCAGTGTCGTCACGACAGGTGGCACTATGGCTACGACGGTATTGTTGGTCGAAGTCGAACTGGATGCAGCAGGAGTTGTCGGAAGTGTTGGAGATTGATGTACAGGTTGAACGCTGATTTCGCGGTTATCAGAAATATTGTCATCCGCTGGTACAGTGGCTCTTGGAGTACCAGTTGCTTGTGAGCCTGCTGCAGGCAATTCCCGTCTGGCCGTTATCGCGCCAGATGGTAAAGGTGTGCGCTGAATCGCTCTGGAGGTTTGTACTGCCGTAGTCGTGACCGCAACAGGTGCAGTCGTAATACGAATTGCAGGTTGATCGCGCAAATCCACATTAAGGATTTGTCCGGGTGTAACTAAATAAGGTTCTCGCAGGTTATTGGCACGGGCAAGTGCTGCAAAATCAAGATCATACATCCAGGCAATTACATACAGCGTCTCACCACCATTGACCAGATGAGTTCTGCCACTATCAACAAACCTTGGGGTTTCATCTAGGTCGTCAATAGGTGCCTGATAGCGACTGCTGCAAGAAATCAGCAATAATGTTGACAAGAAATACAGCAGATAAATAGTACGCATGATTTATTCTTAGTTGGAGATCACAAAAACTCAGGGGGAGGTTAAAGCAAGCTTCTGGCAATGGCAAAGGGTATGATAATTTACCTACAACTTACGGCTTATGTTATCGCACTACGCAATCCTCTTTACGGTAAAGTCGCTGTAAAATTTGACCCGAATCTGAACTAAAAATATGCAACTTGTATTAGCCTCTTCCTCGCCTTATCGACGAAATTTATTGGAACGTCTTGGCCTGCCCTTCTCTTGTGCAAATCCCAATATAGTTGAAACGCATTTGGCAGGAGAAAACATAGAGACCATGGCAAACCGATTAGCACTGTCAAAAGCCCAAGCTTTAAGCTCATTTTATCCTAATGCTTTGATCATCGGGTCTGATCAAACCTGTATGTGCGAAAACACCATTATGGGTAAGCCCGGAAATTTTGAGACGGCCAAAACGCAACTTCGCCATTGCAGTGGCCAACAGGTTGATTTTTATACTGCCTTGGTCCTACTCAACTCTACCACTGGTACCTGGCTACAAAGTATCGACAAATATTCAGTCACGTTTCGCAATCTTGCGGACGCAGAAATTGAAAGTTATCTGAACATCGAACAACCCTATGACTGCGC
>CAIMTR010000355.1 GCA_903844415.1 uncultured Gammaproteobacteria bacterium | reverse complement strand
GTAGCAAACGCTCGGCTTTGCGTTTTTTGAATGCTCTGGCCCAATACAATCAGGAACTTGTACACTCGCACGCTAGTACAAACACACCTACTGCCAGCACAGAAAACTATCTTCTCAAGGCCCTAGAACAGATTTATCGTATTACCAAACCAGGTTCCAATGTTTATATCATCAGTGACTTTATCGATTTTAATCCCGAGTGCGCGCGCTATTTGCAGCAACTGGCTCTGCATAACAGTATGACCTGTGTGTTAATTTATGATGCACTCGAAGAAAATCTGCCACGACCCGGTGTTTATGGCATTACCGATGGGCAAACTCGTACCACCATAGACACTCATACACGCAACGTCCGAGATTTATACCATCAGGATTTTGATTTTCGCATCAAAGACCTAAAAGTAGCACTTACCAAAATGAAGGTTCACCTTATAACCGTTCGCACCAATGAAGTGGTGATGGACCAGTTGGAAACATGGAAACTGAAGACCCACTAGCAGATTTAGCAGACATTCATTTACCCGGTGCGGTAGATTTTTGGCCACCTGCGCCAGGCTGGTGGGTGCTTGCAGCATTATTTTTGCTGGCATTGCTTTGGATAGGTCGCTATTTTTATCTGCAAGCACAGATTCGACGCCGCCTGACTGTTGCCTTACAGGAAATAGAGCAGGTCTATCGTCTTTGGCAAGAAAAATCGCCAATTGATACTGAACGCAATCAAGCTGGACTGGACTTGTTATACGGATTTAATACTGTGCTCAAACGTGTGGCTCTAGTCTATTACCCACAAATAGATGTAGCAAAACTAACGGGTAATGCCTGGTTACGTTTTCTAGATACGAAAGATCAGGGGCAAGAATTTAGTAACGGTGCGGGCAAAGTCCTCAGTGATGGCACCTACCGTCCCGTCTTTAGTGCGGATGTCGATGCCCTACGTGGGGTGACGCAAAAATGGATTACCCAACACTATCTAAACGCTGGACGCAAACCACCACCGGTGGCCCCTATAAGCACTGCAGGGGTCTCGGCATGATTGGTATTGTGTGGCCCTGGGTTTTTGTTTTGCTGCCTTTACCGTGGTTTATCAATCGGCTACTACCACGCGCAGGCAACCGGGAAGCCGCACTGTTTGTACCATTTTTCCGCACCCTCTCGCGCTTGCAGACTAACACCACTCACTCTGGTGCCCGCAGCAAATTTCTGGCAATACTCGCAGTCTTAAGCTGGATTTTACTAGTCACCGCTGCCAGTCGGCCACAGTGGATAGGTGATGCAATCGAGCTACCAACAACTGGCCGCGACTTAATGTTGGTTGTGGACATTTCCGGTTCAATGGAAGCACAGGATTTACAACTAGCTGGCCAAACAGCCAATCGGCTGCAAGTGGTTAAAGCCGTGGTCGGAGATTTCGTAGCACGGCGAACTGGTGACCGGCTAGGTCTAATTTTGTTTGCTGCTCGTGCTTACACACAGGCACCACTTACCTTTGATCGCGCTACAGTTGAAACCCTGTTATACGAAGCAGAAATTGGCATCATCGAAGAAAATGCTACCGCTATTGGCGATGGTATAGGGCTAGGTGTTAAACATCTGCGCGAACGGCCGCAAACCAGTCGAGTGTTGATTATGCTTACAGATGGAGTAAATAACGCCGGTGAAGTGGCTCCACTACAAGCTGGTGAACTGGCTGCAAGGGAAGGTATCAAGGTCTACACAATAGGTATTGGGGCAGAGACTGGCACATCCTCTTCTTTGTTTGGACCACGTACAGTTAATCCCTCTGCAGACTTAGATGAAGCATCACTGACAGAAATTGCTGAAAGTACCGGCGGTCGTTATTTTCGTGCGCGCAACATCAAAGAACTGGAAGAAATTTACACCATGCTTGATGCGCTTGAGCCGGTAGAACAAGATGCCGAAACTTTTCGACCCACTATCACCCTATTTTTCTGGCCCCTAGGCCTTGCACTGGCACTGAGCTTCCTTATTGCTCTTTGCAAAATTCCCTGGTCACTGCTGCTGCAAACAAACAGCAAGGACGATTCTGCAACCAAGGTGCTAGCCCCAGGCAAACTATAAAATGAACTGGTTACCCCTCACATTTGTCGAAAACTTCCATTTTTTACGGCCTTTATTGCTGTTTGGGCTCATTCCTGCTGGGTTGCTTGTCGTCTTATTACGTTATTTGCAGAGCAGCCAAAGTTCTTGGCATCACGCCATTGATAAACGTCTGCTGCCGTTTTTGCTTGATAAATCTAGCACTCCACAACAAAGCTATCCACTATATGGTTTGTTGATCTTATGGGTGCTCGGGATAATTGCGCTCGCAGGTCCAGTGTGGGAACAAAATCCAGTACCCATTCAGGCCAGAGAAGATGCACTGGTAATCGTGCTCGATTTGTCGATGTCGATGTACGCAGAAGATGTCAGTCCTGATCGCATCACCAGGGCACAACGCAAAATTATAGACATTCTGGAATATAGGCGTGCAGAAGGCCAGACCGGTCTTGTGGTGTACGCTGGCAGTGCCCATGCCGTAACCCCCATGACCGATGATGTGGAAACCATCAATAACCTAGTGTCTTCGTTACAACCGAACATCATGCCAGTATTAGGCAGCAACCCGGTCAGTGGAATTGCGCTGGCAATGGATCTACTAACCAACAGTACCCTCACTCAGGCACACATTGTGCTGCTGACCGACGGTATTTTTAATACGGATGTACAGGCCATCAATACCCAACTTGCCGGCAGTGGCCATCGCTTATCCGTATTGGGTTTTGGTACTGAACAGGGCGCACCTATTCCTATTGGTCAACAAGGTTATTTGCGCGACCAGAACAACGCCATTGTAATTCCGCGATTAGAACGGGCCCCTTTGCAACAATTAGCAGACAGCAACAATGGCCGTTACAGCGATGCCATGCTGACGGATGCCGATATTGATTATCTGCTTACTGAAAATATTTTTACCAATAATGAAACTCTCATCGATGTTGATCGTGAATACGATACCTGGAATGAAACTGGCCCCTGGCTATTGCTGCTGACTTTGCCGCTAGCTGCACTCGCCTTCCGACGTGGCTGGTTGCTGAGCATCATGCTGCTGATCACATTTGTTGTGCCTTCAGCAAAAACCTACGCACTGGAATGGGATGATCTGTGGCTACGCAAGGATCAACAAGGCGATGCCGCGTTTAACGCCGAAGATTATGCCACCGCTGCCACCGAATTCCGCGACCCAGCCTGGCGTGGCGCAGCAAACTATCGCGGTGAAAATTATGAACAGGTGGTGCAAGATCTGGTGTTGCTAGACAATCCGGAAACCAACTATAACCGGGGCAATGCACTCGCTAAACTTATGCAATATGAAGAAGCCTTAGCTGCTTACGAACAAACACTTGCTCTAGTGCCTGACCATACCGATGCATTGCACAACAAAGAGATCGTAAACGCCCTACTGAAACAACAACAAGAAAAAGAACAACAAGAACAACAAAACAGCGAAGGCGATCAGCAGCAAGAACAGCAAGAAGGTGAAGAACAAGATCAACAGAGCCAGGATCAGCAGCAAAGTCAAGATCAACAACAAGCTGACCAGCAACAACAAGAACAGGAACAACAAGAAGGCGAACAGGATCAACAACAGCAAAGTCAGGATCAAGCTCAGCAAAGCGAAGAACAAAAAGAAGGTGAAAATCCTGAAGAGCAAGAATTGCAACCTTCCGATAGCAAGCCAAGCACTGAAGAAGAACAAGCCATGCAACAATGGCTGCAACGCATCCCCGACGATCCCGGCGAACTATTACGCAATAAATTTAAATATCAAAGCCAGCAACGGGCATTTGAAATGATCCAAAATCCAGCTATGGCAGCAAAACAAGCGGCAACACAAATATGGTAAAACACATC
>CAIMTR010000354.1 GCA_903844415.1 uncultured Gammaproteobacteria bacterium | reverse complement strand
GTTTTACCTTCTTGTCAAGAGAAAGTTATCCAAAAAAGATCAAAATCTAAATAATGATAACAGCAGTGTATTTTTTTCATTTTTTAATTATGGAATCTAAATGAGGACAAGAGTTGTATTTTTTATTAGATCGATATATATCTCTAAATTTGAAAGAGGCGGTGTCCCCTCTCTGCGTATATCTTATGAATTCGGCTGTATCGAGCAGGTGCGACCGTATTTCTATGTTTCTATTGTCCGCCAACGGAACTAGGTGTACCAACGGTTGCCCTGCTTCTAGCATAATGTGTCTATTTTCGTTTGGATGTCTACGGATCATAAGATTTATATGGCTAGCTAACTGATACTTAAATTCAATGATCGCAGGAAGAACCTGTATTCCGTCGAGTTCGTCAAAATTCCACATTGGCATATTCCAAGTCCACTGTACATCGCGATTGCATCTAATAAACCACGGAGATATTATCTTGACATGCTGATAAGTTGACCAGATACCCCCTCGTTGTTCTTTAGGGTGCTCGCTAATTTGTGTAGGAACACCTGCAAACTGCGGCCGAAGCTGTGGCGGTGAACCGTCGTCTCTATTAACAGAAAATCCTATATCAGACCAAAGCGGAAGTATTATTCCTTCTGAGTAATTTGAAATAAATCCTGAACATTTTTTCATGGTAAATCCCGGCTGGACCTTGCCGAGATTTTCGGGATGCATGTTATCTATTTCACTCAATTCTCTCGGAAGAGATTTCCACCATTCTGGAATAAATTTCTTTGCATGATCAAGTTTGAAATGATCGTATGCATGTGGCATATATGTAAAACAATCCAGAATTATTTTTTTTGGTCTAAAGAAGAACATTTTTATCCGATCATTAGCTTGCAGACACTATTCATCACTGCGGCGATACGACCTATATCACGAAGCTGGTCAACAGTGTAACCTTCTTTCTTGAGATTTTCGTAATGTGCCTTTACACAGAAATGACATTTGCCCACAATGCTTGCGGCAAGACTATATGATTCAAATCGAGCCTTAGTAGTTCCACCGTGATTGGCAATGGCATTCATTCGTAACTGAGCCGGCAGGCCTTTTAGTGCTGGATCATCGGCCATTTCAACATATGGATACCATATATTGTTCTGTGCCATTAATCCTGCGGCAGTTAATGCGGCATGTTGTTCGACTGCCATAGTGGTTCCCATTTCGGCGGCGATATGCTGTACTACATTTCCATTGCCAGCGGCCATTGCAGCCGCCAACGCACAGCCATATGCCTCATCGAGCGGCAATGTACTACGTTGGATAACTGCATCTAAATTTAATTTTGTGTCTTTGGCGTAATCGGGGATTACTTCTTTGATATCGTCGACCCAACTCATTACAGTGTCTCCCCACCAACTGTGCGGTTGCAAGCACATAGTTCGCCAGTTTGTAGCGCATCAAGAACACGAAGTGTTTCTTCTGGGTTACGTCCAACGTTCAAATTGTTGACAGTAACGTGTTGGATAACGTTTTGTGGATCAACAATGAATGTTGCACGAAGAGCGGCGCCGGCAGGAGCATAGAACACGCCAAGCTGATTGATCAGGCTTAGATCTTCCATGGTCTCGTCATTCCAGCGCTGTGTATCAGCAAACTGATTGTGACGAATGTTCTTTAGGTCTGGGTGAGCATTTTGCCAAGCCACTTTACAGAACTCGTTGTCTGTCGAACCTGTGAGCAATACTGCGTCACGATCATCAAAATCTGCGGCTAGTTTGTCATATGCTACAATCTCTGTAGGACAAACAAATGTAAAGTCTTTTGGGTAGTAAACGATTACTTTCCACTT
>CAIMTR010000353.1 GCA_903844415.1 uncultured Gammaproteobacteria bacterium | reverse complement strand
TGAAGCAGATATCGAATCGCTTACCCAAAGTAAGGCTCAGGAATTTTACGGCAACCTTACCGAGGATTCAGATTTATCTAATCTAGACGAATCCCAGTTTAGACAATCAGCAGTAGCCGAGTTAATCCAACGCGAAATTTTGGGGCAATCAGCAAACAATGCTGGAATGGGAATTTCCTCTGCTGCTATAGACAAGCGTATTGCGATGACACCTGATTTTCAAGTTGATGGTGTCTTCAATGCTGAACGTGCCACATTGTTATTAAAAAATGTTGGGTTCACGCCTAGTAGTTATAGGGCAACACTTGCCAAAGAATCTATGATGAATCAAATGTTGTCAGCTTATTCAGCATCAGGATTTGCAACTTCCAAAGAATTAGCTCAATTAGCCTCATTAACACATCAAAAACGCAGTGCTCGTTATGCAGTCCTTGGTTTAATTGGACAAGCTGGAATTGTAATAAGCGATAACGAAATTTCCAGTTATTACAATGAGAATCAAGATGATTTTGTTACCGAAGAGCAAGTAATTATTGAGTATTTGGAATTGGACAAGCAAAAAATTCTTGATGCAATTTCAGTATCAGAAGAACAAATCCAGGCAGCTTACGCCGAGGAAATTACTACCTTTCAATCACAAACTGAGCGTCGTGCTTCACATATCTTATTTGAAGCTTCTACTGAAGAAGAATTTTCTGCAGCGTTGATTGAATCTGCAAATGTAAAGGCAAGACTTGTAGCTGGGGAAGATTTTGCAAAATTAGCTGCAGAATTTTCTGATGATACTGGTTCATCCCAAAATGGCGGAGATGTTGGCTACACCAGCGGAGACAATTTTGTCGCAGAATTTGAAACAACTTTGCAAAGTCTTGCTCTCCAAGAGGTTTCTGAGCCAATTCGCACTGAGTTTGGCGTCCATTTGATAAAACTGACAGAACAGGCTGAAACCGCCTTACCAACTTATGAAGATCGCAGTGCGGTAATTGCAAATAATCTAAAAGCTTCACAAGCGGATAGCATTTTTATCGCTAAGGCAGACGAACTCAGTAATCTTGTGTTTGAGTCACCGGATCTTACTGCACCCGCAACCAGCATGAGTTTAGAGCTATTACGCTCTGAATTATTTGGACGTAGCGGTGGCACTGGAATCAGTGCTGAGGCAGGTGTGATTAATGCCGCGTTTAGTGCAGAAGTTCTGGAAGATCGCTTAAACAGTGAGCTGATTCAGGTAAATGCTTCTCGTAGTGTGGTAATTCGTGTTGTTGACCATCAGTTACCACTGGTGCAAGAACTTGCAGCAGTTAGAAGTGAAATCGAAGTAATGTTGCAACTTAAAAAAATGAAGGAACAAGTTCGAGCCAGCGGTGAATCCTTAGTCAACAGTTTAAAAGCTGGGGACAATATTGACGGTTTGTTACAGGCACAAAATACCACTTGGTCTCAGCTAGATGCAATTGAAAGAAACTCACCCAGCATAAATCCAGAAATATCTAATTATGTATTTTCTATGCCACGTCCCCTGGAAGGTACAACCGATAT
>CAIMTR010000352.1 GCA_903844415.1 uncultured Gammaproteobacteria bacterium | reverse complement strand
TTCCATACATGACTATCCTCCACAGTATTCATCGATTGCACAAATATTCTTCAATGCATAATTTATGTAGTGCCAATATCAGTTGCCAATTTCTCGGTCCATCTTTTTATTGCAAGGCTGGTCAAATCCAAAGCGTTAATCGATTTATTAACAAAAGCGACACTTTCTTCTGTGTTGTGGAGCTTTAAATTTACTTCAAGTGCCTTGAGTTTTTCAAATAGTTGCATGGCGCCGATCATGGCTGCAGTCGAGCTAGTTTTATGTGCGCAGTTCAATAGCTCGTCTCGATTATCAAGCTGATAGACATTCTTGATCAAAACATTTTTCAACGCTGGCAGAGAATCCAAAAACTTAAGATAGAGTCGCAGTAATTGCGCTTTATCGGTTGTTTCAATTCTTATCTGGAGAGCTGTGTTGTCAAAAATCACACATGCATCGTCTTTTTTAGATGTATTTTTTATATTTTCTGAAAACATTTAGAGGTATATCCCTCAGCTGTTTATAAAATACTAAGTAATCATTGTCTCGATTTGTATTTTTGGATTGACTTGCCAGAATACAAACATTGTCACCCCAGCTACTCTTGCCGTCTATATTAACTCCGATGAACTGTCTCTTAACGAGTGTAAAAACGTCATATTAATGCGTAAGGTCGACATGGTTAGCCCAGTTATAAGTAAAGCTGAGGATCAAAAACCTTTTCGATGTTAAGTTGTTTCATTAATGGGTGCTCAGGCTTTTTTAGTTGGAAAAGTAGAGAATTACGTAAGTAGATATAGGTAACAAAGTTGTTATCCACATGCCAGCATTCAGTCAGACTTTACCTTACCTTTTAGGTTGCTACAAATCTGAATCAAATGGGGAAATAATCACGAATGGGTTGTGACATGGTTGCATATATTGCAATACTTAGGGTTATAAGAAGCTGTCTGCCGTAGCACATCCAAACTGAGCAATACCAGCACACTACTTCACTTTATTACCGTCGATTCCGGATCCTAACCATGATAAACCGTGTAGATATTGCCCGCCGGTCTGTCAGTGCAGCCATTATTTTGCTGCTAACAGTTACACCAGTATTGGCTCACCATCCCATCCAAGCCAAGTTTGATGAAAGTCGTTCACTGACCCTGACTGGCACCATCACTGAAATTGATTGGTCCAATCCGCATGCTCACATTTTCATTAACGTTGCTGGAGCGGATTTGACCTTGGCCAATTGGGCAATTGAGCTTGAAAGCACCATAGAACTTGAATTGAGCGGTTTCAGTACTGAAACAGTGAGTATAGGCGATATCATCACTGTCGAAGGTCCAGTTGCTATCAATGGCAGTAAACAAATCTGGGGCGAGACGGTAATGGCAGCTGGCAAACCAGTTTTTGCCATTGCAGATAATGTATTTGCAACATTGCTAGCAAGCAGTCCCGCCGGACCTCTCCCGCGCTGGCCTGACAATCAGCCTAGACTAGGGCCTCCTGTGGGAGCCACGGGCTATTGGACACTACCAAGCGCCACGAGTTTGGTGGAAGTAGGTGTCACAGTTCCTATGGATCAACATGGTCAATTGGGCAACCTAGCAGACGCAGCCAAAGTGGCCCCGTTCCAGGCCTGGGCGCTTGATGTTTATAAACTACGTCAAGGCAATCATCAAAAAGATGATCCCTCTTTCCTTTATTGCATACCTCCAGCCGGCCCTAGAGTGTGTCAGAATT
>CAIMTR010000351.1 GCA_903844415.1 uncultured Gammaproteobacteria bacterium | reverse complement strand
TGGTTTGGTTTCAATGCTGGGTCCAACCTTGAAGCGAACGGTTATGCGGTTCTGGCATTCGCCAACACCCTATTTGCAGCCGCAGTTGCTGCAGTCACTTGGCTGGTTGCTGAATGGATCATAAAAGGCAAGCCTAGCCTGCTCGGTATCATTTCAGGAGCTGTCGCTGGCTTGGTGGCGATTACTCCTGCTTGCGGCTATGTTGGCATTGAAGGTGCGCTGGTGATTGGTCTCGTTGCTAGTCTTGCATGTTTCTTCGCGGTAGCCTACCTGAAGAATATGCTCGGTTATGACGATGCCTTGGACGCTTTTGGCATACACGCAGTAGGCGGCATCGTAGGTGCAATCCTCACTGGTGTATTTGTCAATCCGGCTCTTGGTGGTGCTGGCTATGTGGTCGACGGCTGGGTAGGTCCAGAGTTCGGTTATGCAACAGCACAAATACTGATTCAGGTGAAAACAGTAGTAATCGCAATAGTCTGGAGTGCTGTAGTGAGCTCAGTGATACTTGCTGCAATCAAATACACTATCGGCTTGCGAGTAACCCCTGAGATTGAATCCAATGGTCTGGACATCTCCGAACATGGTGAGAAGGCTTATCATATGTAAATCAGCTCTAAGACTATTGGGTTTGGTGCCGGATTAATAATGTACGAACCAAGAAAGATGCTAAGAAACATCAAGCATCGCTTCTTTCGGAACACCACAAAGCGCTGCTCAGGCAGCGCTTTTTTTTGCCGAAAAAAAATAACTAGCTCCCCTATCATGGAAACAAAAGGTATTTAACAGCTCAGGCACGCATGGTATTTATGTCTGTATAAAGCGTGCATTAAATTTTTAAAGGATGTGAATGATTTCCTCAGCGTTGAAACTTTCTATTGCAGTCACACTCTTCTGCTGTCTGCCAGCACAGGCACACCATTCGTTTGCTGCCGAATATGATCGTAATGTTACTGTCACGCTTGAAGGCGCTATCTCCAAGTTGGAGTGGACCAACCCACATGCCCATATTTATTTAGATGTGACTGGTACTGATGGAATTGTAGCTTCCTGGAATCTCGAGCTAGCGAGCCCCAACATGCTTATTCGCAACGGCTGGAAACGAGATTCACTTTCTACAAACGATCAAATAAAAGTGACTGCCTCGCATGCGCGTGATGGCACCAATACAGCGGCAGTCGTGTTGATAACACGCGATGATGGCAGTGAATTAACTTTTATTTCCGGCAACGATCAGTAAGGACACGTATATGCAAAAAACTTTTCAAATATTTTGCTTATATTTGGTTACACATTATTCAAATGCCGCCGAAACTATTACACGATTGCCTGATGGCAGTCCCGACATGTCCAGCGTATGGATGGGCAGTGGCAGCAATTCAGCCGATATTCGGCTCAGTCTTAAACCGGGTGAAGAACTGATTCTCTTACCCTGGGCCGTAGCACACATGCAAACACTCCGCTCGCAGGATGATCCACAAGGTAACTGTCTGCCTTCAGGTATTCCCCGCAGTTCACCTTATCCCTGGCGTATGATCCAGGACAGAACTCATCAGGCTCCAAACATTATATTCATCCTGTTTGAAGGTAATATTCACAGCTATCACCAAATTTTTATGGACAAGCGAGGTCACCCTGAGGATCTCACACCTAAATGGTTTGGCCATTCAACAGGTGAGTGGCAAGGAGACACACTGGTAGTGGATACAGTCGGTTTTAACGACAGATTCTGGTTTGATTATCTGGGCCACCCACATACAGAACAATTACATATTGTAGAGCGCTACACCCGCACTAGTGCAGA
>CAIMTR010000350.1 GCA_903844415.1 uncultured Gammaproteobacteria bacterium | reverse complement strand
TGACTGGTTTCGTGGAACGATAAAGTTACCTGAGCGTAAGGAGCAAAGTCTGTTGTTGTCTGCTGTACGTAGTTTTTTATTTAATACCGTCTTGTCTGAACGAGTTGCAAGCCAAAACTGGAATACCTGTATAGAAGGAGATGTGATGGCTCTTGCTGGTACGGCAAGCATTTTTGCAAGTGGTAGGGCTAGCACTGAAGAATTGGTTCAGCGCCTAGCATTATTAGATATTCATCCTACAGGCCCCCTGTGGGGCAGTGGACCCCTTGCAACTACCAGCGTTGCGGCAGCGCAAGAGCGAAACGTTGCAAATCGTTTCCCTGAATTATTAGCCGGACTAGAATCTCATGGTTTGGTACAAGAGCGCAGGGCATTGCGTTTAAAAATCAATAATTTGAAATCTCATTTTGATGATACTACTTTGCAACTTGAATTTAGTCTTGAGCGTGGCGCCTATGCAACTACAGTGTTGCGTGAACTGTGTGTAATGGAGGTTATGTGAGTTTGTTACTTTCCAATGACGATGGAATACATGCGCCAGGTCTGGATGCTCTCTATCAGTTATTAAAGCAGGACTGGGACTTAATGGTCATCGCTCCGGATCGTGATAAATCAGGTGTCAGTTCTTGTCTGACTCTTGATCGCCCCTTACAAGCGACACAACTAGGGACAGATCGCGTTGCTGTGGATGGAACACCCACCGATTGCATCCATCTAGGAACGGCAGGAATTTTCATGCCGACACCAGAGCGAGTTTTGTCAGGGATTAATTTTGGAGCAAATCTGGGTGACGATGTGCTCTATTCAGGAACAGTTGCAGCTGCAATGGAAGGGCGTTTTCTGCCAAAACCATCATTAGCAATTTCATTGGTGGTCACCGACTACAGCCAAGTGAACATTAATCGTTTTCGTCTTGCCGCTGACATCACTAAATATTTACTTAAAATAATTGATCAAATGTCTTTTCCCTCGCGTACTGTGCTTAATATCAATATTCCGGATCTCCCAGCTAGTCAGATAAAGGGCGTCAGGATGACGAATCTGGGACAACGACTTAAAGGTGAAAACCCGATTAGCACTCGCAACCCACGTGGCAAAACCTTGTATTGGATTGGACGTGCCGGTGGTCCAGTTGAAAGTAAACCAGGGTCAGATTTCCACGCAGTAGAAAATGGATATGTCTCAATCACGCCCATTTACGCTGACATGACAAACCATTCAGCACTGGCAATGTCAGTACCTTTATTTTCGACTCTTACCAGCACCTTTGATGCACGAACTTTTAGTGAGAAGGTTGAATTTTGAACACTTTAAAAATTCAGGGTGTTGGCATGACATCTCAACGCACCCGTGAACGCATGGTGCAAAGATTGGGCGATCTTGGCATTAGCAACTTAAGAGTGATGGAAGCCATGCTCTCTATACCTCGACATCTTTATATTGAGGAAGCATTTGCTCATAGAGCTTATGAAGACATTGCGCTCCCTATTGCTTTTAACCAAACCATCTCTCAGCCCTACATTGTGGCCAGAATGACTGAACTATTGTTGTCTAACCTGTCCGGCAACTCTAAAATTCTCGAAATCGGTACTGGTTGTGGCTACCAAACTAGTATTCTGGCGCGATTAGTAAACCATGTGTACAGCATTGAACGAATCTCCCCATTGTTGGAAAAAACCAAAGCCCGACTTTTTGAGTTACAAATACATAACATAAGCCTTAAATGTGCTGATGGTAGTTTTGGCTGGTCTCAGCATGGACCTTTTGACGGCATCATCATAACGGCTGCAGCAAAAGTGGTTCCCCCTGCACTTATTCAACAATTAGCAGAAGGAGGAACTTTAGTAGTTCCGGAAGGAGCGGGGGCACAAACGTTAAGGGTGTATCATAAAAATGGCGGGGAAATCAGTGCAGTTAGTCTCGAGGCGGTTCGCTTTGTACCACTGCTAGGCGGAGTGGAACGTTAGTATGAAATTTCTGAAAATCCAAGGTTTTTAAAGTACGCTTTTCTAGCATTATCAATCAGTTCCGGGATTAATAATAAAAAATTATTTTT
>CAIMTR010000349.1 GCA_903844415.1 uncultured Gammaproteobacteria bacterium | reverse complement strand
GGGCAGTTACCCGGTAGCAAAGTAAATGAATTGATAGCCCGCTTGCGTTATTCAGTACCGGGAGTGACTTTGATTTCGCCTCCGCCGCATCACGACATCTACTCAATTGAAGATCTGGCGCAGTTGATCTTTGATCTTAAACAGGTCAATCCCTTAGCCATGGTGTCGGTCAAATTGGTGTCAGGTCCGGGGGTAGGAACCATTGCTGCTGGTGTGGCCAAAGCGTATGCAGATCTTATTACTATATCGGGCCACGATGGTGGTACTGGTGCAAGTCCACTGACTTCCATTCGTTACGCCGGAACACCCTGGGAGCTTGGTCTTTCCGAAGTGCAGCAGGCTTTGCGTTCCAATGATTTACGCGGTCGCATCCGTCTACAAACTGATGGTGGCCTGAAAACCGGCCTCGATGTAATTAAAGCCGCAATTTTAGGTGCAGAAAGTTTCGGATTTGGCACCATTCCGATGGTGGCATTGGGTTGTAAATATCTGCGCATTTGTCATCTCAATAATTGTGCCACTGGTGTGGCAACACAGAATAAGCATTTACGAGATGAATATTTCGTTGGTCAAGCAGAAATGGTGATGAACTATTTCCGCTTTGTGGCGCAAGACACCCGTCAATGGTTGGCTAAGTTGGGAATCACCAGGCTGGTAGATCTGATCGGGCGCACGGATTTGCTGCTGCAATTGTCAGGTGAAACTGAGAAACAGGCCAATTTGGATTTATCCCGCCTGCTGCATAACGATTACATTCCAGCAGATAAAGATCGCTACTGTCAGGTGCAGTCCAATCCCCCACAAGACAAGGGTGAGCTGGCTGAACAGATGGTAAGAGATATATTACCTGCCATCGAAAATCGCACGGGCGGTATCTTTAACTATAAGGTTAAAAACTATAATCGCTCCATAGGTGCTAGGCTTTCTGGCGAGATTGCTCGCCGTTATGGCAACCTTGGCATGGAAGATGCCCCCATCTATTTGAGGCTTACCGGTTCCATCGGACAGAGCTGGGGAGTATGGAATGCGGGTGGTTTGAATATGCATCTGGCAGGTGAAGCCAATGACTATGTCGGCAAGGGCATGGCGGGGGGCAAACTTGTGGTGGTACCACCGTCGGGCAGCGGCTTCAAGAGTCAGGAAACTTCCATCATTGGTAATACGTGTTTGTATGGTGCGACAGGCGGCAAGTTGTTTGCTTCAGGCACTGCAGGAGAACGTTTTGGTGTCCGTAACTCAGGCGCTCATGCGGTGGTAGAAGGCGCAGGTGATCATTGTTGCGAATATATGACCGGCGGTTCGATCACAGTATTAGGCGCGACCGGATATAACTTTGGCGCGGGTATGACGGGTGGTTTTGCTTACGTACTGGACCTTAACAAAGATTTTGTCGACAAATACAACCATGAGTTGGTGGAAGTACACCGCATACGTAATGAAGGCATGGAAGAATATCGCAATCATTTACGCACCGTAATTGAAGAATTTGTGGCAGAAACCGATAGTGTCTGGGGGCAGGAAATTCTGGATAATTATATGGAATATCTGCGCAAATTTTGGCTGGTAAAACCCAAAGCAGCCAGCCTGAAGATGTTGCTGAGTTATGTAACCGCAAACCCCCAGTAAAAGAGCCAAGCCTGCTACCTTTGCGTTGTGTGAATACAGTAAGGTTGGCAAATATTAGGTATGCAGTGCGTATAAATTGATGGGCCTTGATTAGCCCGATGAGATAGAAATAGATGTCCGACATAATCGTCAAGTCAAAAGATACCTTCCAGTTTGTAAAAACCGGCCGGGTTGACCCAGGCAAAAAAGAGCTGTTGGTTCGGCAGACTGAGTTCGTGGAAATCTACGAGCCCTATAAAGAGCATGATGCAGAAGTACAAGCCGACCGCTGTCTCGAATGTGGCAATCCTTATTGCGAGTGGAAGTGCCCTGTGCACAACTACATCCCCAACTGGCTCAAGCTGGTGACCGAAGGCAATATTCTGCAAGCCGCAGAATTATGTCATCAAACCAATACCCTGCCAGAAATCTGTGGCCGTATCTGTCCGCAGGATCGTCTGTGTGAAGGTGCCTGTACTCTTAACGAAGGTTTTGGTGCGGTGACCATTGGTAACCTCGAAAAATATATTGTAGATACCGCTTTTGCCATGGGCTGGCGACCGGATATGTCCAAGGTTATTGCGACCGGCAAAAAAGTCGCGATTATTGGCGCTGGTCCTGCAGGTCTTGGTTGTGCTGATGTGCTGGTGCGGGCAGGAGTAAAACCCGTCATCTTTGATCGCTACCCAGAAATCGGAGGATTACTGACGTTTGGCATCCCGATGTTCAAATTGGAAAAACAGGTACTGTCGCTGCGCCGTGAAATTTTCACTAGCATGGGTATGGAATTCAGACTTAATACCGAAGTCGGCAAAGATGTAACTTTTGCTGCGTTGTTAGCGGAATACGATGCTGTCTTCCTCGGTATGGGTGCTTACAAAGCTATGACTGGAGGTTTTCCAGGCGAACAGCTCGACGGCGTATATGAAGCACTACCTTACCTTATCGGTAATACCAACCATCACATGCAATATCGCGAAGGGCTGGCTAATTTTGTCAGTATGGAAAATAAGCGTGTGATTGTACTTGGTGGCGGTGATACAGCCATGGATTGCAATCGAACAGCAATTAGACAGAATGCTGCATCAGTCACCTGTGTTTATCGTCGTGATGAAGAAAACATGCCAGGCTCCAAACGTGAAGTGGGAAATGCGCGCCAGGAAGGAGTGACATTTGTATTCAATCAACAGCCGGTAGAAATAGTTGGCAACAATGGCAAAGTGACCGGTGTGAAATTTATTAAAACACAGATGGGCAAGCCCGACGCCAAAGGTCGGCGTGTTGCTGAAGCTGTTGCAGGCAGTGAACACATTGTTGATGCTGATGCTGTGTTGATTGCTTTTGGCTTTCAACCGAGCCCAGCGCCTTGGTTTGCCGATGTCGGCATCAATCTGGATAGTCGTGGTTGCGTGCTGGCACCAGAAGCTGCCAACCATGCTTTCCAAACATCTAATCCCAAAATTTTTGCTGGTGGCGATATGGTACGTGGTGCCGATCTAGTCGTGACTGCAATTTACGAAGGTCGCAAGGCCGCCGAAGGTATGCTGGATTATCTAGGTGTGTAATCGAGCAAGGTTGACCTATGTCTGAATTAAAAAACGATCGCATAATACGCGCCTTATTGCGCCAGCCAGTTGATATCACCCCTGTGTGGATGATGCGGCAAGCTGGTCGTTATTTGCCTGAATATCGTGAAATTCGCAGCAAAGCAGGCGATTTCATGACGCTTTGTCAGAATCCAACCCTTGCGTGTGAAGTCACTCTACAACCCTTGCGTCGTTTTGATCTGGATGCGGCGATCCTGTTTTCTGACATCTTGACCGTACCCGATGCTATGGGGCTTGGTTTGTATTTTGAGCAAGGTGAAGGTCCACGGTTTCGCAAACCAGTGCGCACTGCCAAGGATGTTGCGGCACTACCACTGATAAAGGCTGATGCAGATTTGTCTTATGTAATGGATGCAGTGAAATTGATACGTCACGAACTGAACGGTCAAGTTCCCTTAATTGGATTCTCGGGCAGTCCATGGACCATTGCTACCTACATGGTGGAGGGTGGGGCCAGTAAAGATTTTTCAATCATCAAACGTATGTTGATGGCCACGCCAGAATTGATGCATGAGTTGCTGGAAAAAATTACGCTGTCAGTTATCGATTATCTCAATGCGCAAATTCGTGCAGGGGTGCAGGTTGTACAAATTTTTGATACATGGGGCGGGGTGTTGAGTCCTCATGCTTATCAAAAATTTTCTCTGCACTATATGCATAAGATATTGCAGGGCTTGCTTAGGGAGCATGATGGTCGCAGAGTCCCTGTGATTGTGTTTACCAAAAACGGTGGATTGTGGTTAGAAAAAATAGCCAGCATCGGTAGTGATTGTGTAGGTCTCGACTGGACCATCAACATCAGTGAAGCGCGAACCCGTATAGGCTCTCAAGTGTCATTACAAGGGAATATGGATCCCTCGGTACTTTATGCTGCCCCGGCACGCATCAGGGAGGAAGTGTCGATGATTTTGCAACAGTTCGGCAGTGGTAATGGTCATGTATTTAATTTAGGTCATGGCATACATCAACATGTAGATATTGATCACGTCAGTGCTTTTATCGACGCAGTTCACGAATTGTCAGCGCAGTTTCATTAATAAAATCTGTAACAACCCCCGCCATGAATAAAATTGCGGAACAAGAGTTGGTGTTTGTTGCGCTCGGTGCAAACTTGGCGGGCAAGCTCGGCAGTCCTTTGGCAACCCTAAAATCTGTTCTTGTGGATCTTGCGTTGCTATCAGGCGCACCATTACTCGTGTCGCCTTTCTACCAATCTGATCCCAAGGAGTGCCCGCCGGGTTCACCTCTTTATTTAAATGCAGTAATACAATTGCTGCCATTAGCCGGGGAAAATCCACTGTCCCTGCTGCAGAAATTACAAACTATAGAATTCAATTATGGTCGCGTGCGTACTGGCGTATATAACGAAGCTCGTATTCTTGATCTAGACTTATTAAGTTTTGGTACAGTGGAGTGTGTTTCAGACCTACTCACTTTGCCACACCCACGGGCGCATGAACGACGTTTTGTGTTGGAGCCTTGGGCTCAGATTGCCACAGCTAAGTGGCAGTTGGCTGGGCGTACCTTGGGAGAGTGGTTATTACGTTGCACTGATCCAATTTTGCTGCGCATAGGTGGTGATGATTAAAGTGCAGGCACAGCATATGATG
>CAIMTR010000348.1 GCA_903844415.1 uncultured Gammaproteobacteria bacterium | reverse complement strand
TACTTTTGGCAGGGGTGGTGCCATCAGAAATGACAGTTGCGAATATTGAAACTTTACCCCTGCAGGGACAAACCTGGGTACTAACTGGAACTTTGGAAACCATGGATCGCCAAGCTGTCAAAACTAAACTGCAACAATTGGGCGCTAAAGTTGCTAGTAGTGTGTCTGCCCTTACTACCTGTGTGGTTGCTGGGCCAGGAGCTGGCTCCAAACTAATCAATGCACAAGCACTAGGCATCAAAATTATTGACGAAGATATACTCATGTCACTGCTTGCACAGCACGACTTTGCAACTAAAAACGGTTAAAGTACCTTATATTGATGCGGTTGGAAGCTAGGAACCCTTATGGCGCCGGTACGTTTTGGGTTGATTTTTTGTGTGTTGCTGCTGACAGCTTGTGCTGCAACCTCCCCACGCAACACTGGCAACATCTGTACTTTATTCGATGACAAAACATCTTGGTATCGTGCTGCAATCAAGTCAGAAGAACGTTGGGGAATTCCTGTTCCTGTGTCGATGGCGTTTATTCAACAGGAATCCGCGTTTGTAGCCAGAGCCAAGCCTCCCCGCACAAAAATATTCGGATTTATCCCTGGGCCTCGCGCTTCTTCAGCCGTAGGTTATGCACAAGCACTCGACTCCACTTGGGAAGATTACAAGGAACAATCGGGTAACAATCTAGCAAGCCGCAGTAATTTTGGCGATGCAGTAGATTTTGTTGGTTGGTATAACAACACCTCAAACCGCATCAACAACATAGCCAAAGAAGATGCCTACAATCTTTATTTAGCCTATCACGAAGGCAATGCAGGTTTTACACGTCGCAGCTATGAAAGTAAAAATTGGTTGCTTGATGTGGCGAGCAAGGTGCAGGCCACTAGCCTAGTCTATGCACGACAAATTAGACAATGTGAACAAGAACTGGGTAATAACTGGTTACAAAAATTAATTCCATGAGGTGTGTATGAGTTGGTGGGGTAAGGTACTAGGTGGGACTATTGGTTTTATGTTGGGTGGGCCATTGGGTGCCATGATGGGTGCCTCATTTGGGCATAATTTTGATCGTGGGGCTGGCGGTTCCTATCAAAACGACAGCACTATCAATGTAGAAAAAATTCAGTCCGCATTTTTCACTGCCACGTTCAGCATGGCAGGTTATATGGCCAAGGCCGATGGTAAGGTAAGCCGGGACGAAATTGCAGTGATTGATTCCGTAATGCAGCAAATGCGGTTAACCCCCCAACAGAAAACAGTGGCAATCAGTTTGTTTGAAAAAGGTAAACAAGCTGACTTCCCGCTAATGGAAGTGTTACAGCAGTTTCGTTTTGAGTGTCATCGTCGTCGCAATCTATTGCAAATGTTTTTGGAAATCCAGATTGCCACTGCTTTGGCAGATGGAAAATTGCACAGTGCCGAACGCCAAGTTCTCGATACCATTGCGCAGGCGTTAGGTTTTAGTCAGATCGAGTACCAACAGATTCTGCAGCGTCAACAAGCGAGCCAACATATGCATGGCCGTCCTCAAAATACCGTTACTGCGCTGGTAGATGCCTATAATCTGCTTGGGTTAGATAAAAATGCCGATGATGATGCAATAAAAAAATCCTATAGGCGTTTAATGAATCAACATCACCCGGATAAGCTCGTTTCCAAAGGCTTGCCGCAAGAAATGATGGATATGGCTACAAAAAAAACAATGGAGATAAAGTCCGCATACGACTTAATTAAACAATCTCGCGAAATCTGAACCATCTATTCTTAATTATTCCTGTTGTTAGCTGTACTAATTTCAGCGGATGATGTCATTGTATTTCTTATATGTGTCAGTAAAAAAATCATGAGCGAAGGAAGGTGGGCAAGATTTGTTCGGTTTACCAACTATCCCCTGTCTCAGCAAAAGCTTTGCCCAAACCTCGGCAAATTACAGTCAAAAAAAAGCCTGGATCCCACTAAGGTTCACCAGGCTTAATATAAGGTTGGATAAGGGACATCTTGCCCACAAATCACTTATCCAAAATTTAAGATCATCATCAATGAACAAAGTTCCCGAGTCGTAACAAATAATTCACAGCGTGTGTATTTCTAGCCGCAATTCTTCCAGTTCTGTCTGAAAACTTTTGTTGCTGACAATTCCTATGCTGGCCTTTTCCTGGGTGAGATAACGAGCAGTAACCTCTTTTAATTTTTCGACACTAACTTCTAGTATCTGTTGTCTAAATTGTGCGCGGTGTGCTTTGTCCCTACCAAACAATTCATTATGAAAAGCTTGTTTGGCAGAGCCTGCCGGCGACGCAGGTTTGTCGAGGCTGGAAATCACACCAAGGATTGCTTCTTCTAATTGCTCGTAGTCATGGCTGCCAGCCAACATCCAGTCGATGGATTTTTTGTAGTCGTTCAAAGTATCGGTCAAACGTGGGTCACGGTAAGAATAAAAACGGAAGGAGGCGGAGCCCGAATCCTGACTAGCGCCCCCACCATAAGCACCTCCTTGTTCTCTAATGGCACGATGTAGGTAGCCGTTGCGTAAAAATCCACCTAGTACGGTGAGTGCAGCTGCATCTGGATGTGCGCTAGGGACCGTTGGAAATGCCATGGCACAAAAATTAACTTGAGTGCTAGTCAACCACGCTTGATGTGCTTGACCGCGCACTGCTGCAAGTTTGAAAGCTGGAGTTGAGTGGTTTGCCAAAGCAGTGTGTGACCAAATGTGCTGTAGATCTTGCAATAACTTGGTTTCTTCGCCGGCTTCGGCTACTACCAGCATTTGTTTGCTACTTGCTATCAATAAGTTATGTAAGTCTGCCAATGATTGGGCAAATTCAAACAGATGTTGGTCATTCTCTAGATGTTTTACCAGTTGTTTGAACTGGCGAATGCCAGCTAGTCCAGACGAGTTGAACTCCAGCGCTGACAATGGACACATTTGACTACACGCCGCGCCCATCGCCAGACCGTGACCGGCACTGGTAATACTTTGTTCACGACGGCTTAACTGCTGTTCCAGCAATTCTCGGATACGTGTCAATTCATCAAAGCGACAGTCGTGTAGGGTGTTGTATAGTAGTTGGCTCAAGTCTTTTTGTTTGCGGTATAAGGCTTTGCTGGAAACAACCATGTAGGCCTGAACATTTTGCTCATTGTCTGACTGATTACGCAAGGATGAATAAGCGTTAATGCCGCCACTTACACTGGCTTGTTTGCCTTGCACATCTAGATATGAAAATTTGCCAAAACCCACTTCGGTCAGACAAGACGTATAACTCGGTAACAGGGCAGTTTGTGCCATAGTTAATTCAGGCAGTGTAATGATGACTTGCTGGTAGCTGAGCCCATTGGTGCCTTGTGCGTAGAAACTGATGGGGCTAAGAGCTGTTCCCAATAACAACGTGTGTTTGTTGGCGGTAGGCCACTTGATGTCGGTGGGCACATCCGACAGTTCAACTTTGGGCAGCAGGGCAGCATCGGGTTTTTGGTTTTGCCGGGTCTGTAATGCTAAACCTTGAGCGATGATCGCTTGTTTCTCAGTGGCAGACAGAGCAGCTTTAATGGTCTTTAATTTAGCTTTTTCTGCAGCTGCGTCTTGTGCTCCCAGGGAGGCATCTGGATGTACTGTCAGGGTCAATCTGTGTGGGTTATCGAGCAACATGGTGCGAATGAGATGTGGAATGTAGTTGGGATCGAGAATGTCTTGCTTCAACTTATCGAGCACGGGATCGATATCAAGTAAATCAATAGGATCACCGCGATGGGTCGCTGTGGAAAGAGCAGAAAGAATTAATTGCAGACCATAAGGATAAGAGTCGCCACTGATTTCACGCTGATGTAACTCTAGAGCGTGGAGCGCAGCCTCCACCTTGTCTTGCGCAATACCTTCGGCAGCCACTTGTTCTAGAGTGCTTAAAATGAAGGCCTCGATGGATGCAGTATTGTCAGTTCCACAGCCTTCCAACCCGCAGGTAAAACTCATTTCTCGGAACGAATCTTCTAGCCCACAGAGTGGGGAGGGTGAACGTCCAAATTCACAGGTTTCCAATGCTTGTAGCAGCGGACTGGCACTATTGTCGAGCAATACTGCGCTGAGTAATTGCGCTTTGTACATGTCGGCCAAATTAGTATTTTGACCAAGCAACCAGGCTATTACCACATGGGTTTTATCGGTGATGTCCTCTTCATCGAGCGGATAAGTGGCTATGAGCGTTTGTGGAGTAACAAAGCGTTGTTCGTTACCGACGGCTATGTGTACATCAAGTTTGCTGAATTCGTGCAACGCCTGTGCTTCAAAACGCGCTTGATGTTCAACCGCAGGTATGTCGCCATACGTCATAAAAATTGCATTACTAGGATGGTAGTGGATCTTGTAAAAATTTTGCAATTGCTGATAGGTAAGGTCTGGAATGTGTTTGGGTTCGCCACCGCTGTTGTAGTGGTAAGTAGTAGTGGGGAATAGTGCGGCGCTGAGCAACTGCCAAATGTAACTTTGGGGTGAACTCATTGCACCCTTCATTTCGTTGTAAACGACACCTTTGTATTCCAGGTCACTTTCAGCGTTGTCAATTTGAGAAAACTCAAGCCGATGACCTTCTTGAGCAAAATCAAGTTCATTGAGATTGGAAAAGAACACTGCATCTAAGTACACGTCGAGCAAATTGTTAAAGTCTTTGCGGTTCTGGCTAGCAAAAGGGTAGGCAGTCCAGTCACTACTGGTAAAGGCGTTCATGAACGTATTCATGGAACGACGAATCATCATAAAAAAAGGATCCCGAACCGGATACTTGCGGCTACCACAAAGGGCCGTGTGTTCAAGAATATGGGCAACACCAGTGGAGTCCATTGGAACTGTGCGCAGGGCAACAAGAAAGACATTTTCAGGATTGTCGCTGGCCAGATGAAAATGTACGGCACCTGTTATTTGGTGCTCATATTCCTCAACGG
>CAIMTR010000347.1 GCA_903844415.1 uncultured Gammaproteobacteria bacterium | reverse complement strand
CTGCAGCAGAAAGAAAGGTCGGGTTATCCGTAAAAAACTGATAAGCAATAATGTATTTATCATCGGCATCCGTTTTACGTTGAAACAACAGATCCCAATCAGCTTCCTCGAGCATTGCGCTGGCAACATCAGCTGGAGTACGCGTTTGGTTAGCGTTTAAGTAAGCCAGGCGGCGTCGGTGTGCTTCTTTGCCCAAGTCGTAATTTTCTGAGTTCATCAGTTCGATGGCGTTTTGGTTAAGTCGGGTAGCGGTTTTAGTTTTTTTTCTGGTCAGATAAAAATCGGGCTCATAAAGAATATTTTCACGATGTGTATGCAAAAAATAATTGGTTAATAATTTGTTTTCCAAGGCCATAATTTCGGGATGGCTAAATGCACGGACATTTACTAGTGACTTTATGGCATTTAAGTAGTCGACTCTGGCTTCGTACAATTTGTAAAGTGGCGTTTCACGAGGGTCTAACGCATCTGGAATAAAATTTTTGGGGTCCGCAACAAAACTTTGTACATTCATACGTGGAATATTTACTAGAATGCTGGAGCGATCCATGAATGCTTGAGTATTCCAATCACCTAGTTTTATCTGGGCACTCACCAGTTCAATACTGGCAACGCCGTACACTTTTTCTTGTAGGTTAAAAGCAGCATTCATCATGGCGTCGGCAGCTATGAACTTAAGTTGACTGGTGTAACTAAGTGCCATGGCTTCCATAATAGGAACTTGATCTAGGCTTTGAAGCCCGGAATTTATGCGACTAACCGCTAATGCACGCTCAAACATTTGCAAGGCTTTATCATGCTCTTGCGTTTGTTGGTACAAAGTGCCGGTTGCAAATAAATCCTCCCGCAACTGGTCTGAATAAGGACCCTCCAGAGCTTCCATGTCGCCCACTTTTACCAAGTATAGTTTTATATCCGAGAGCATTTGATCAAGTTCTGCTTCGGAATATTTTCCTTGCGTGGGCATGGCAACAGGAATTTCTGCTTCCGCTTCAGAAATCGATGTAAGCACAACACCGCCTACCGAACCCGCAACAGGCAGAGGTATGGGTTCAAATAACAATTGGGTAACTTCGATATCAGGTTGTGCGCTGACTAGGCTTATTTGTAAAAAAAAGATCGCGTAAATAAAGCAGATAAGTGTGGAAAAATTTGTGGGTAAACCAAAACGAGAAATTTTGTTAATCATTTCTGCTTCTCCTATTACGCAAGTCAGCCATGTACTTTTTGTTCGGCAAGAAAGAGGTGCTCAGCATTTAAAAAAACTAGCGTAATTGAGTTTTCAATTTTACGCAGCGTTCATCCCTTTGTTGATGTACTTGGTATGCTTTGACTATCGATGGTTGATAATTTGCAAACTTGATATTGGCCTTGGCTAGTCTGGCTACACTTGCTGGCGTGCAGGTGGCAGCATCGAAATAACCTGTATATTCGCCCAAAAATTGCTGAGTGGCCGTAGTGTTTAAGGTCTCAAGAGTGGTCAGTAACAAATCAGTGTAAGGCGTCAGTAGCTCTAGTTGCTCATCTGGAAACAACACAGCCATCACGCTGCGTAATGTGGCCAGCTTGTAAGTGTCAGGGGAGTTGATAATAGTGTCGAGCCATTGCTCTTTAACTGCAGGGTCAGGCCGAATAGCAGCTGCAGCCAAAGCCATGTTTTTGCCTTGATCGGAAGGGTCGCGGGTGCTTTCAGTGCTGAGTAATTCTATAAATGGACCGTGCTGGTAACGGTTTAGGGCGATGACAAGATTCCAGCGTTTGTCTTGGTCCATAACCAGACCATCGATAAGCGTATTTTCATTGAGTAATTCCAGTAAGTAATCGAGTGCTTTTGCAGTATGGGCACGGCTGACAAAGCTGTCGTACCATATTTTCTGCAATTCGGATCCGGGCTGTGCAGCGCGCAGTTGGTTGAAAAGAAAATTTTCAATTTCGATTTTTTCTTCAGCAAAGTCTCCAAAGCGGGAAAAGTAGCCAAAAGTAGTCGCCAGCGTGCTATTCACGTGGCGCACCACATTATCGTCGTTTTCGGCACCAATATTATTAAGCACAAAAGGCAGATATTCGGTTAACGGTAATTCGCCAGCTTCGACTAAATCCCACAAGGATTGCCATAACATGATGCGGGTAGTGGGGCTGGTGAAATCATTAATGTGCTCGCCAACCGTAGTTATAGAAGTGGCATCCAGTTTTATGCGCATGTAGGCCCAATCGTCTTCGTTTGGATTTACCAGATCAGGGCATGGCATTCCTATAGCTTCGCTGACATAGGTAACAGCACCTTTATAAGTAATTGGAATGGCAGAACTGAGCAGCATTTGCTGGTCAGTGTAGTGGTACAAGCCAATTTGTGTGCGTTGCGAGCGTAGATCCTTATTGGCTGTGCTCTCAATAGGTACACTTTGCAGCAGTCGTAATGAGGTGATGGCGTTGTTGGCGCAAGTGAAATCGGTCTGGACTGTATTTACACCAGATCGATATAGCCATTCATGTTTCCATTGATCAAGATTCAAACCGCTAGCGGTAGCTAATTCATCTACAAAATTATCGAGGGTTGTATTCTGGTAAGCATATTTGTGTAGATAGTTGCTCACCCCCACGCGGAAGTTTTCCTCACCAATAAAATACGGTAATTGTTTGAGCACTGAACCGCCCTTGCCATAAGTTATGTTATCAAAATTAGTGAAGGCCTCATCAGTGGATGACACTGCAAGTTCTATTGGATGTGTGGTGATAAGCTGGTCAGCATCGTATGCAGATAATTTGTTGCTGGAATAAAACGAGTCCCACACATTGCTGAAACCGCTGGCGCGTTCCAATTCGAGATTTGCCATGTAGGTGGCAAAACTTTCGTTAAGCCACAGACCATTCCACCAGTCCATGGTAACCAGATCACCAAACCACATATGCGACATTTCGTGGGCAATGACACTAGCAAGGTTGCGTAACTGGGCTGTGCTTTTCACGCCACGGCTAACATAACGTTCGTTGAAAGTTACCGCGCCCACATTCTCCATCGCTCCAGGATTGAAGTCGGGCACGATGATCTGGTCATATTTTCCAAAGGGGTAGGCTACTTCGAAATAGTCTTGGTAGAAGGCAAAACTTTGTTGAGTGGGAATAAACCATTCTTCGGGAACCACAAATGGCGCGATGGCTTTACGGGCGAATAAACGCAAGGGCATTCCCCCTGCATTACTTTCCCATACTGTATAGGGGCCGGTATGCATGGCATACACATAGGACGAAAGAGGAGCAGTGGCAGGAAAGATCCAGTGATTACGGTTTCCTTCTGATTGGATTTCTGTTTCTTGGGTGTTGGCGATTACGTGCCAGGAAGAGGGTACTGTTACTTCTAGAGTGAGCGGAGCCTTAAGATTAGGTTGATCAAAATTCGGGAAAAAGCGATTGGCATCGTAGGGTTCTAAGTTGGTGTAAAAATACTCTTCACCATTTTCGGGGTCAGTAAATTTGTGGAGGCCGTTACCATCGGTTGCGAAAGGACGCGAGTAGCTAATGCTGAGAGTGTTGTTACCACTAACAAACATATCAGCGGGTATAGTCAGAAACCAATGTTCGTAGTCGAACTGAGCAGTTGCTCCGTTGACGTTTACTTGCAGAATGTTGCCACTGTCAAAATCAACAGTGACTGGCGAAACATTATTGGCGGCAAGGTCAAAGGTAATAGTAACTGTGCCACTAAAATCACTACTGCCTGCTTGTAAATCAAGGCTTAGATGATAGGCAGGATTGCTGATTTGCGATTTGCGAAACTGTGCATATTCATGCGTCAGTAGTTGCAGTTGGTCACGTACGACCGCGGTCTGCTCCAGCACAATGTTGGCCACAACAGGAGCAGTAGTGTCGCCACAACCAGCAAGCAACAAGGTTAAACTCAATACAATGGCAAGCAGCGCTTGCAATGTGTTGTCGAACATTAAAGTTAGCCCTTGTCATCCACTGGTGTGTCATCCAGTTGAAAACTATTGAAACGTTTATAACACAGTCTAGATAAAAGTAGAGCCGCGGTTAGCCCGATCAAAATAGGAGCCGATGCAATCATAAACAAGGATTGCATAGTTAGATCCATACCCAACAATGCTGCGCCTGCCATGGGCCCGATGATTGAACCGAATCGGCCAATGGATAGGGCAAGGCCAACTCCTTTGCCGCGAATGGATGTCGGGTATATCAAGCCAGCTGCGGCATTATTGCCAAATTGCGCGCCCAACACAGCAACACCAGCTACGCCTGCAACCAAACCCAGGAATGTAAAAGAAGCTCCTTCTAGACCTAACAAAGCGATGAAAGGTGCAGCGAGTGCAAACAGGGCTGCCACTACCAGAAAACCAAAACGATCCAACAAAAGACACACTACAATTCCGCCAAAAATACCGCCAGCATGATACATAGTGGCTATCAGAGCAGCATCCTGTGCGGCAATGCCGTAGTTGTCGAATATCAACGGCAAAGTAGTGTTGAGGAAAAAGTTTGCCATTAAGGCAATGCTAAAACACAGCCACAACAGCGGCGTGATAAGCAGCAAACTGCCCTTGAACAGTTCGGAAATTTTACCTTCGCTACCGGCCACGATAGGTGGATTGATAAATTTGGCATCATCATCAATTTGTAAATCGGGTCGCATTTTACGGGCCGTGGCGATTAATTCTTGTTGTTTGCCGGGTTTGGTGGCGAGTAATTTCATGGACTCAGGCAGGCTAAAAATTAGACAAATGGCCGTCACCACAGGTAACACACCACCAGTGTGAAAAATGATTTGCCAGCCGTAATCAGCCATGAAATACGCTGCCACCAAACCTACTCCGGTACTGCCGGTAGTGATGCCCATAAACATTAGCACAATCAGAGCAGAGCGATATTTTTTGGGAGTAAGTTCGGAATTTAGCGAGATAGTGTTGGGCATTATGCCGCCGATGCCAATACCTGCAATAAACCGCATTACGATCATCTGGTCCATGGTTGTAGACCACGCCATCATGAGAGTCATGATTCCATACAGCAAAGTGCCCGCGATGATAATAGGACGACGGCCATATTTATCACCTAGCCAGCCCAAAAAGGGAGCGCCAAGGAAAATGCCGTAGAGATTGGCGCTCAGTACTGCGCCCATCGCGCTCCGTTCCACACCCCAAAATCGTGTCAGATCAGGCGCTGCAAAACCAAGTGAGTTGAGATCGAAACCATCGGCAAACATGGTCAGAAAACTCCAGATCAACAGCAATATATTAAAACGACGTATTTTTTGACCGTCGACAAATTCGTTTACCTGGAAAGTCTGACTCATGCAGAGGTACCTCGAGTTATAGCTCTTATTGTAGAGTTACAAAATAATAGAACTTGTAATCTTTTATTGAAAATTGCAAGTTTCAAACCAATCTACTTGCTAAGGATGATATGGATTGCTGCTTTGCAAAACAAGATGCTATTGTGCGATTACATACTAAATTTCACATCACAACCGAGCAGAGGAAAAATCAATGCTTAGATCGTTTAATTTTATTATTTCAGCAATGGCTCTGGCATTGTTGGTTAGTTGTAGTGATAGTTCTGACAGTGCAATCCAAACTACAGCACCACTTCGTGAAAGCGCAGCAACAGATAGCATTGCAGCAGTAAGTCCCCCTGTATCTTCGGGATGTATTGACGCAGCAAATATTTCCTATCTGTGTGGGATTATCAACGGAGAAGACATCTTGCAACTAGGCACGTCGCCCTGGTTGGTGGTTTCTGGTATGAATGGTGAGTTATCCAACAATCTCACCATCAACGGCAAAATTCATCTGGTAAATTCTGCTGAAAGAAGTTTTTCGGTGTTATTTCCTGGTGCCAATCCGGTTCTAGAACAAAATATGGAACTGTTTGCTGGGTGTCCGGGGCCGCTCGATATCAGCAACTTTTCCTCCCACGGTTTAGCCTTGCAAACTCAAGAAGGAGCACCGGAAAGATATCGTTTATATATGACCAGTCATGGTGCTCGCGAAGCCGTAGAAGTATTTGAGATAGATGGCTATGTGCAGCCGACCATCAAATGGATAGGCTGTGTGCCGATGCCTGCTACATCTTGGACCAACAGTTTGGTCATATTGGGTGATGGCGGATTTTTTGCTACGCAGTTTATGGATCCCACTGGGTCCGGCATGGCGGGTGTTACTGCAGGCGAAATTACTGGACATGTATTTGAATGGCATCCTGGTGGCGAAGTAACTGTGTTGGCAGGTACGCAATTGTCAGGCCCCAATGGCATCGTCATGACAGATGATGAGCGGTATTTGTTTGTTGCCGCTTTTGGTACCCATGCAGTGGCTCGCTTCGATCTTAGTTCTACACCTGCAACTAAAGAAATGGTGGACCTAGGTATAGCGCCCGATAACATTCGGTGGAGTAATGACGGTACACTTTATACGGCTGGTGGCAATGTAACAGCAACGTGTGCTGGCCCTAATTGTGGAACCGGTTGGTCGGTGTTTGAAATCGTGCCATATACAATGACCGCATCACGTTTAACGGGTGTAGACGAAACCGCCGCGATGCAGGGGGTAAGTTCTGCTGTGTTGGTCAACGATGAAATATGGATCGGCACCTACAGTGGTGATCGTTTGGGTATACTTCCTAAACCATAAAAACTTTAGCCGCATAAAAAAGGCACCCGCGGGTGCCTTTTTTATTTACTACAAATATATGTATTTACAGCGAGTTTTATTCGCCAGTGGCGAAGCAATAAAAATAACCATTGCCACCTGATACTGTCAGGTTTTCTTGGCTGCAGCCACGACTAGGATGAGCAGCGTTCCAAGATTCAGCCATGGCGCCACCGCCTCTGCGGTCAACGTGACCTACGATGGCTGCAGAATCTGCTGCTTCGCTGGTCCAGTTGTTACAGTTCATATCACTTGCAGTGCCATCAGGATTTGAACCCGTCAGCATGTCGTGCTGGTTGGGAGTCGCATCACCGATTCCGTTAATCAAGCCCTTTTTCTCAGTAACTGTGTTCTCTTTTATCAGTAAGGTATTGCTGTAGTGTAGATGTGGCACGTTACGGGCGACCAAAACCGCATTGGCGTTGTACCAAGGGCCAGCACCGATACGATCTTTGGCATTAACACCGCCAGCGCCAGTGGTGCTTAGATAGGCGTGCCAAGTTTTTCCCGTGGAGCCAGCAGCGGTTGCCAGTGCTGCGCAATGTGCATCTGCACCTGCCAAGCCACCAAGGTTTGCACCATGGCCAAGGCCAACGCTAGTAGTAAAAAAGCTCATGCTGGTATCGGGTGGTGGGCCAGCCGGTGCACCACCAGCGGGAGCCGCAGGCGCTTGTGCCAAGACAGTGGCAGACAGGGTTAGTAGTGCAAAAGCAGCTGCGATTTTATGGAGTTTCATTGGTGTTCCCTCTTGGTTAAAAGCTGTTGTTAAGGCTTGTTGTTAAGGTTTGTTATTAAGG
>CAIMTR010000346.1 GCA_903844415.1 uncultured Gammaproteobacteria bacterium | reverse complement strand
GCCTTTAGCAGTACCTTGGGTATAGGTGCCGATGTATTTGCGGTTAGTCCATGAACCAAGGTTGCTGAGAACACCAGTCAAAACCAAGTCACCGTCAGGCATTTTTGCGTGAACGGTCAGTGTCCAAGTTGGAGCGTCCAATTCAACGCTGGTCATTTCAACAGCATCACGACCCGGATTTATTGTGCCACTCAGTTCGCCATTAAAGGCATCCATCAACAAGCGGAGGCGGGTTGTGGTGGAACCAGCGGTCAACTCGCCGGACCAGGAACCATCAGCCGGATGGCCAGTTTGCGCCCACAAAGTGGCGGACAATCCAAGGCATGCTATCAACATTAAAAAACGGCCAAACATATTAAGTTCCTCTTATAAATTTACTGACAAATATATTTCTGAATCGGTGTCGTTGCACAACATAGGCAGTACTGTTTCAGCAACCTGTGCTATCACAAGCGGCCAACTAGAAAATGCAATGAAGCGGGCATCGATTGTCTTTGGTTTAGCAGGTGATTAGCAAGCTTAAACAAGGAAAAACACTAACTTCACTGTGTTTAATACTACTGGATTCACTCGGATGCACCTTTACATATGTTGAGTATCTTTCTTATTTTCACAATATTTGCACAAAAATATCTTGGGAAATAAGGAAGGTAGCGTGACCCGCCCACTCCAAAGCAAGTTCAAACTGAACCACTACTAGCTAATGGCAAGCTTGCTTGTTCCTGTAGCAAGCGTGCATTACTCTTACCTGTATACAAGTCTGCCGCGTGGAGAGATCGGCTTACTGATCAGCGTGTTAATTAAAAGCTGCAATGTGGGTAAAGTTATTGTCCCTGGGAGTAAAGGTATGACGGCCAAAAAAGAAGATAAACGCAAACACAAAGAAGAAAAACAGGAAGAAGCCAAGCGCAAACAGCATGTTTCAAGTTTGCTTACCAAAATAGGTTTGGTATTGGCGGTGCCGTTAATTTTATATGTGTTGTTTGTGGGGCTGATAAATCGTGGACAAACGCTGTCGCCCGCTGTGGTTGGTTCAGCCGATCATCTGCGCGGCAATGTGGAAGCTGCCCTGACTATTACCGTATATGCCGATTTTCAATGTCCTGCCTGTCAGATTGAAGCTCAGGTATTCAGCAGAGCCTGGCCCCAGATTAGTGACAAGGTGCGGCTAGTGTTTAGGCATTATCCGCTGGACACCCATCGCCATGCATTTCTGGCTGCGCTTTATGCTGAGGCTGCTGGGCGGCAGAACAAGTTTTGGGAAATACATGATGTGTTGTATGGCAATCAGCCGTTATGGACCAACGTGGAAGATCCTACAGAATTGTTCGATGGATATGCACAGCAGCTAGGGCTGGATATTGTCATGCTGAAACAGGCAATCGAAGACCCATCTATACGCGCCAAGATATTGGCCGATCAGCGGGGTGGTAATCAAGCAGGGGTGCGTTCTACTCCCAGCCTATATTTCAATGGTCGTCCGGTGTCTAACCCGCAAAGCGCAAGCGCACTGATCGCTTTGGTATCGAAGGTGTTGGCAGAAGGTTGACTACTAGGCTTATTGAATTTTGCTACGCATTGCAGACAACATCTCGAAGGAAACATAACCATCAGCAGGCAGTTGATAGCGTAATTGAAACTCCCTGACAGCCTTCCTCGTAAGGGAACCCGCATTTCCATCTGGGGTACCAGCATCAAAACCCAAGTTGTTAAGTAGGGTTTGCAATTCTTCCACTTCCGCCCGTGTTAGTGCTCGTTCTTCAATCGCCGGCATATGTAAGATTGGATCTTCACCCATAAAGCGGTCAGCCAAATGCCCGACCGAAATGGCATAAAACGTAGATTGATTCCACTCCATAATTGTGTGGAAATTATTGTAGACAAGGAAGGCCGGCCCATTGGCACCTGCGGGCACAATAATGGAACCTTCTATGGCTGCAGCACCCAACGCTGAACCATTGGCACGGGTGATGCCCATGTCATTCCACTCGCTTACAGTAAGCTTGTTGCTGGTGCCAGACAGAGCAAAATCAAAATTAGCTGGCAATACCACTTCACGGCCCCAGCGCTCGTCATCTACCCAGCCGATGCGTGCCAAATAGTTGGCGGCCGATGCAAAAATATCAGGCAATGAATTCCAGATATTAATATGGCCATCACCATCACCATCCACTGCATAAGCGTTAAAAGTGGACGGCATGAACTGACATTGTCCCATCGCTCCAGCCCAGGAACCTGTCATGTCTGCGGCGGCAATATGACCTTCGTCGATAATGCGCAGCGCAGTTAAAAATTCTTGGCGGAAAAAATCGGCGCGGCGGGGATCATAAGCCAGAGTTGCCAGCGCATTGATGACCGAAAATCCACCAGTAAAGTCTCCAAAATTACTTTCCAGCGCCCAAAATGCCACTAAATAGTGTGGCTGCACGCCGTACTCGCGTTGTATACGGGCAAACAGTTCCTTATGCTCTACCAGCAAACGACGACCACGCTCGATGCGGGCATCGCTTAAACGATTAGTGATGTAGCCGGAAAAAGTTTGCGCAAATTCGGGTTGACTCTGATCCAGTTCAACTACACGTGGCAGGGGCTCAGTGACGCTGGCAAAGGCATCAGCGAGAGTGGGTTCGCTTATGCCAAGACTACTGGCTTCTGCACGTAATTGAGCCAACCAAGTTGCAAAATCCAAGGGCTGTGCATGCAATGGCGGGCAGCCAAGTGCCAAAATCAACAATAGGCTGTGACAGAGCGCGCGGATAGAACTGCTAGTCATTTAATACTCACGAGGCTTAACACGGAAATTCAAATCACAAGTTCTTACTATTTGTAGTCGCAGATTACACTACCCTTGCCATTCAAATTTGTAGCCGACGGCATATAAGGAATGAATTAATTCTGCATCTGCTATCTGGGCATCTATTTTCTTACGGAGTTTCTTGATGTGGCTATCGATGGTGCGATCACTAACCACGCGGCCATCGGAATAAATTTTATCGACCAGCACACTGCGCGAAAAAATTCGGCCTGGTTGATCGGACAATACTTTAAGTAACTGAAATTCCACAGCGGTTAAATGTAAATCTATGCCATGGATGGTGGCTTTGTAAGTGTCTATATCCAGATTGAGGCCGTGGGCAGCTGGGCTCTCATTGCTGATGCTGCGGCGTAATACCGCCTTTACCCGTGCTACTACTTCACGCGGACTGAAGGGTTTGCAAATGTAGTCATCGGCACCCAGCTCCAATCCGAGCAAGCGGTCTATTTCGTCGACCTTGGCGGTGATGATGATGACAGGCAGGCGGGAATGTTTACGGATGTCCTTGCAAATTTCCACACCACTCTTGCCAGGCAACATAATATCCAGCAAGACCAGATTTGTCTGATGGCTGGCGAGCCATTCCTCTACCAGGGCTCCATCATGTATGAGCGCAACTTGAAAGCCACTTTGCACCAGATAATCCTGCAGTAGAGTTGCCAGTTTAACTTCGTCTTCAACAATTAGGATGTGTTGCGTCATGGTGCACCATTTATCGATTGGTATGGCTGTTGCAAATAAGAATTGCAGTACGTTCTAGTCTACTGGTTGCAGCGAGTTACGGCAAACGCAAGAGCCTGCAGAAAATTTTTTTCCTAAGTGATGTTGATGGTGTGGATGGGGAAAATAATAGTATGTTTAAGCCCCCCAAGCACGGAATGGCTGGCTGTTATGCTGCCTTCATGCGCGTGCACAATATTCTTACAGATTGCCAAACCCAAACCAGAACCACCCTTGACGCGATTGCGTGAAGTATCGACACGATACAAGCGGTCAAACAGGTGGGGCATATCGATGCCACTGACACCCGGGGCGCTGTCTTCCCACTCGATGGATATTTGCGCGTTATTTTCCTTTACCAGTACGTGTAATTGGCCGCCACTGTCGGTGTAACGACAAGTGTTTTGCATAAGATTGTCGAGCAGCTGCAGTAAGCGAATTTCATCTCCCAACATTGTAATTTCGTGGCCTGCATGGTTAGTTATGAATTGGAGTTTGATTTTTATGTTCAGCTTGGCTGTCACTTGCGCATGCATTTCGATGTTATGTTCCAGCACTTCTTTGAGGTTGACCTGTCTTTTTTCGTAGACCAGTGCGCCCAGATCTGAAAGTGATAACAAATGCAGATCATTTACCAGGGCGCTGAGATGCAGCACTTCATGATGCAACGAGTCCAGTGTGTTTGTATTTAGTGGACGAATACCGTCTTGCACGGATTCGAGTTCGCCTTGCAGTATCGATAGTGGCGTGCGTAATTCATGCGAAATATCGGCAATCCACTGTTGTCGGGCACTGCGATTTTGCTCAAGCGTAAAGGCCAGCGTGTTGAAATCCTGCCCTAATTGACCGAGTTCATCCGAACTCCCAATGTGCAACCGCGAACCGTAATCTCCGCTAGTTAATGCCCGGGTGCCTGCTACCAGATCACGCACAGGCCGGGTGAAAAAGCTGGCGGCCGGGAAAGCAATCAAGGCGGAAAGGCATATAAGCAACAGGGCCAACAGCAAGAATGAGTCTTGCTGTTGTTGGGCAAACAATAAATCTGCCTGTTCTGACAGTTGCTGTCGACTGGTAACTGCGAGGTAGCCCACCGTACTGATTCCAGCGGTAATGGGAAAAAGGGTGGCGTTTTCGGAAAAAGCATCTGGGTTGCCAAAGATGATGGACTGATCGGCATTCAGCAGGTGCAAGTATGGCCGGGCCGGGCTGTATTCTGAGGTGTAATACCAATCGTTGGGGGAAAACGCACCCGGCGTGGGGCGGGTGTTCTGGCGTGCAGTAAGCATGGAGGGATCGGTTGAACTTTCTATACTTTGGCGAATCAGATTGACCCATTTTCTGTTGTCATTGCGCAGCTCATCCCAGGTTCCTGATTTGCCGTAGAACTCCACCAGGCCATTAACCAATGCTGGCACCTGGCGTTCCTCGATGCGGCGGATGTAATCCAGAAAACCACGGTTAAAGCTGAAATAACCAAAGCTGTACATCGCCAGATACACTAAAAAATGGGCGGACAATATGGTAATAAACAGCTTGTATTTAATATTTAAACGCATCGAAAAGTTTTTGGCAGGCAAAGAAGAGAGTGGCTAATATACCCCAATTAATAGACGCTGCAGTCGGGGTCTTGGGATTCCTCAATAGTTTCACATTAAAATTCAGGCAAACTAT
>CAIMTR010000345.1 GCA_903844415.1 uncultured Gammaproteobacteria bacterium | reverse complement strand
GGTTATGCGTCGATTGGCGTGGCTGCTCCCATCTTATTAGTGGTATTACGATTGCTGCAGGGTCTCGCGCTGGGTGGTGAATATGGCGGTGCTGCAACTTACGTGGCAGAACACGCGCCCGCCAATAAACGGGGGCTGTACACCAGTTGGATTCAAACCACGGCAACACTCGGTTTGTTTTTGTCGCTTATCGTCATTCTTGTGTGCCGCAGTTTGTTGGGCGAGCAATTTGATGTTTGGGGTTGGCGTATTCCATTTTTAATTTCGCTCGTGCTGTTGGCGGTATCGGTCTACATCCGTTTGCAATTGAACGAATCGCCGGTGTTTGTAGCGATGAAAGCAGAAGGACGAACATCCAAATCTCCGCTTAAAGATTCTTTTGGACGCTGGCCTAATCTAAAAATAGTCATCCTCGCCTTGCTGGGTGGCACCGCTGGGCAAGCAGTGGTGTGGTATTGCGGACAGTTCTATGCCTTGTTCTTTTTAACCCAGACTCTCAAGGTGGATGCCTACACCGCGAATCTGTTAGTCGCTGGAGGCCTGCTGTTGGGCACGCCTTTCTTCATTGTGTTTGGTTCCTTGTCGGACAAGATTGGCCGCAAACGTGTGGTGTTGGCAGGCTGTTTGATAGCAGCTTGCACTTATATGCCGCTGTTTAAAGCACTCACATCGTATGCAAACCCGGCTATCGAAGCGGCACAACTTGCCAGTCCCGTGGTGGTACTTGCTGATGCGTCGACTTGCCACTTTCAATTTGATCCGATTGGCAAAACGGTTTATTCAAGCTCATGTGATATCGCCAAAGGGCAACTAGCTCGTATCGGAATTCCTTATACCAATGAAAATGCTCCGGGCGCAGTAGCTGTAGTTCGTATTGGTTCGCAAGCGATCTCTGCCTTTGAAGGAGCAGCTTTACCACCGGCCGAGTTCGCTGCGCAAAGTACCCAGTTTGCCTTATCGCTCGCTGCGGGACTCGCTGCGGCACAATATCCACTCAGTGCAGATCCTGAGCGTATAAATCACGGCATGGTGCTGGCTATTCTTACTCTGCTTGTTGTGTATGTGACAATGGTTTACGGCCCGATCGCTGCATGGCTGGTGGAATTATTTCCACCGCGCATTCGTTACACATCGATGTCTTTGCCTTATCACATTGGCAATGGTTGGTTCGGTGGATTTTTGCCCACTGTCTCGTTCGCGCTGGTGGCCTACACGGGCGATATTTATTATGGCTTGTGGTATCCGATTGGCATTGCGTTAATGACAGTAGTAATCGGTGGGTTTTTTTTGCGGGAAACTAACGGTGAACCTGATCTGGAATAAGGCAGCGTATCATTCGTATAATTGCAGAGTCGCGCAGGTGCTTGCTGCAGGGCGCTCGTCACACCGCAGTCTTTACCCATTGACCCTTGCCTGAGCCAATAACCATGACCCAAATCCCCTCCGATTTCAGCGGCCCCGGGCCACTGCGCGTTTATCAGGACGCGCTCAATCAGGGCAAATTCCTCATTCAGCAATGTAAAGACTGTGGCGCTTATGTGTTTTATCCGCGGGTGCTATGTAATCACTGTGGTTCTGCAGCGCTGAAATGGATAGAGCCAACAGGCCGTGCCGTTGTGTATTCCACGTCGGTAATTCGACAGAAGCCGGAGAAGGGCGGGGATTACAATGTTGCGTTAATCCAGCTCGAAGAAGGCCCGCGCCTGTTGAGCCGGGTAATGGATGTGGAGCCCGACAAAGTCACCATCGGTATGGCGGTAAGTGCCCATATTGCCGAGCTTGATGGCCAGCGTGCAGTGGTGTTTTACAATAAAGAACAAGGGAGCAAGGAATGGTGACGCACTTGCAGCAGGACAAATCATTACGTGGTTCTGCTGCTGTAGTGGGCGTAGGACTTAGTCGTTTTGGCGATTTGGCTGGCCGTAATCACATGGAGATCATGGCGGAAGCGGTGTATCACGCGCTTAGTGATGCCGGACTAACCAGCAAGGATGTGGATGGAATTTTTGCCTCCAACTTTGTAGATCAATTAACGCCGCTTGTTATCGCCGAGTATTTTGGGATCCAGCCGGGTTTTATGGATGGTTCCAACATTGGTGGTTCTGCGTTTGTAAATTCGCTGCTCAGTGCTTCGCTCGCACTTAAACATGGTTTGTGCAAGGTGGCGTTGATTTGTTACGGCAGCAACAGTCGCAGTGGTGGCAATGTACCGCCGGCACATTCGGCCACCATTGAGTCGGTATACAAACCGCGTTATCCGATTCAAGCCTATGCTTTGGCAGCGGCGCGTCACATGTATCAATACGGCACAACAGCAGAACAACTGGCCGAAGTGGCAGTCTCCGCGCGCAAGTGGGCGCAATTGAATCCCGCTGCAGAAATGCGCGACCCACTGTCAATCGCTGATGTGCTTGGCGCCAGACGTGTGGTGGATCCTTTTGGTGTACGCGATTGTTGTTTGGTCAGCGATGGTGGTGGCGCAATGATTATGGTGAAAGCTGAACGCGCCAAAGATTTCCCCAAAGCGCCGGTCTATATGCTGGGTGTTGCATCACGCACTACGCATAACATTATTTCGCAAATGCCTGATCTTACTGTGACTGCGGCGGCGCAAAGTGGTCCGGCCGCATTCGCCATGGCTGGAGTCACACCGGCCGATATTGATGTGGTCCAGTTGTACGATGCTTTCACCATCAACACCATTCTGTTACTCGAAGATCTGGGCTTTTGCAAAAAAGGAGAAGGCGGCGCTTTTGTGTCCAATGGCAATATTGCGCCAGGCGGCAAGTTGCCGGTGAACACCAACGGAGGCGGTTTAAGTTGTGTACACCCTGGTATGTACGGCATTTTTTTGATGATAGAAGCCGTGCAGCAGTTGCGTGGCGATTGTGGTGCGCGTCAGATCAAACAAGCAAAACTAGCGGCGTGTAATGGCAATGGCGGCTATTTATCGAGCCAGGTGACGGCGGTGTTTGGTGCAGCAGAGACCTTGTGATTAAAAAAATTTTTAGGCGCCGAAGTGTCGGGGCAAGTCTGAATGGCCGCCCCGGTTCTTCGTTTTTTTTCAGTCGCTGAAGCTACAATCCCTCTCCCCACGCTCCATCAAAGAAATGTTCACCCAGCGGTTTGCGTTTGCGTGGCGCTAGTTCGCGGGTTTTGAAAGGCTCGATCAGGCTAGCTTCGGCTAACTGATAACCGATTGCCATCATCGCCAAAGGTTTAAATCTTTCGGGAATAACAAATAACTCTCGTGCTTTATCAGCACTGAAGCCGCCCATTTGATGGGTCATCATGCCCAGTGCCGTTGCTTGCAGGCAAATACTCATAGATGCAGCGCCCGTGTCGAAGGATCCAAAGTGATTGGGATTGCCGTTGTGTTTGTACAGTGTATCGGTACAGGAAATAACCAAGACGGGGGCGTGTTGACACCAGGGCTTATTGCCGTCCATCAAACAAGAGAAGGCTAACTCCCAGGCAGCAGGATTGTCCTGTTTGCTGCACATGATGAAACACCAAGGTTCATCCCCAAAACATGAAGGTGCCCAGCGTCCGGCTTCTGCCAATGCGCGAAGATCATTTTTGTGCACGTTACGTGCCGGATCGAAGGAAACGCCGCTGTAGCGGTGCTCCAGCAATTGATGGATGGGGGCAGATGCATCGATAGATTTGCGGATCATGCTAGGGTTCCTAGTAGGGGTTGTTGTGGCGCATGATTCTAGCAGCTTGTTGCTTAACTGCCTGCGTGAGTGCCTGCATCCAGCGCCAGTAATAATGGTGTAATTTACTGGTGACTCTGTTTGCTTATTGGCCTTGAAAATGTCCAAATAGCTACTATATTCGAGTTACCGCCCAACACTGGGTGATCATTTGGTCACTTGATAAGGGTCAAATCAAAGCTGTGGGTTGGCGAGTACAGTGGCAACTGCTAGAATTCGCCCCCTGCGGCCAGGAGTCCTGGTAATGCAAGACAACAACTTGATTGAATTAGATTCAGAGCTGGAAATGACTATCGAAACCGATTTTGAAGCAGATACCATCGATTTGGAGCTTGAAACTGAGCCCAAAGAAAGGCCAAGGGCGCCCCGCACCCAGGCGCAGCGTGCCACTTTTATGGCAAAACAGACTGCCGGCAAACAATTACAGGTATTTGACACCATGGTACCGGGGCGCGACCTCAGTGCTTATATCACCTCGGTCAATGGCATCGCCATACTGACCGCCGATGAAGAAAAAGAGCTCGCCAATCAATATTATTATGAAGAAAATGTTGATGCTGCGCGTAAGTTAGTACTTGCTCACCTTCGTTTTGTTGTACATGTCGCCAAAACCTACTCTGGTTACGGCCTCAGCGAAGCCGACCTGATTCAGGAAGGTAATGTGGGGCTGATGAAAGCCGTAAAACGCTTTAACCCTGAAGTCGGCGTACGGCTAGTGTCCTTTGCTGTGCATTGGATCAAAGCCGAAATTCACGAATTCATATTGCGCAACTGGCGTATTGTCAAAGTGGCCACTACCAAGGCCCAACGGAAACTGTTCTTTAACCTGCGTGGCGCCAAAAAACGTCTAGGTTGGTTGACTCAGAGCGAAGTTGAAGTTGTTGCCAAAGATTTAGGCGTAGATGCTGCCACAGTCACCCAAATGGAAGGACGCCTAGGGGCTTTTGATGCTTCTTTTGATGGCGCTGCTGATGCTGACGACGAAGAATATGGTCAAGCACCCGCGTTTTATTTGGAAGACACTCGTTTTGATCCTGCGCGGAATGTCGAAACTGATAATTGGGATAAAACTAGCACGGATGGTTTGTATGTGGCCCTTAGCGCTCTTGATGAACGTAGCCGCGACATTTTGAATCAACGCTGGCTCAACGATAACAAAGCTACTCTGCACGAATTGGCAGCCAAATATAACGTATCTGCTGAGCGTATTCGTCAGCTCGAAAAAAATGCCATGGATAAAGTCAAGGCAGTGTTGGAAGCCTGATCTGTGTTGTAACGCAAAAGTGTTTGTAATTTAAAAGCCGTCCTTGTGACGGCTTTTTTCTGCATTGTGAATTGCTTACTTAAAATAGCGTAACGAGGTAATCATGAAGCCTGGCATTAAGGTAAGCGTTTACATAATCTCCCTCAATGAGGAAGAGCACCTTGCCAGGTTGTTGCCGCAACTGGCTGACTTTAAAGAAGTCATTCTTGTCGACAGCGGCTCCACCGATAACACACTAAAAATTGCTGCTTCTTTCCCTAATGTCAGTATCAGTAAGCGTGTTTGGTCGGGCTTTAGTGAGCAAAAAGCTTATGCGCTGTCTTTGTGTAATGAAGAGTGGGTGCTCAACCTGGATGCTGATGAAGAGCTCACTCAGGAATATCTGAATACTTTAGATTCGGTTATAAACAGCGATGATTATGATGCGCTACAGACAAGACGTATCTTGTTGCGCTGGGGCAAGCAGCCCCGATGTTTTATTAAAGATGATGTACTGATCAGATTATTTCGCAAAAAATGTGGCACATATCACCCCGCGCGGGTACATGAAAAAATTGCGATCGAGGGCAGAATAAAAATTTCTAACACTTATTTTTTGCATCACGAAAACCTAAGTTTTTCACAACGTATACAAAAATCTAACCACTACAGCCAACTGAAAGCAGAAGATAAATTTGCTCGGGGACATCGTTGTTCTGTGTTGCATCTGGTGCTGATTTTTCCCTTGGCATTTTTGCAATGTTATTTAGGCAAGGGCTTATTTCTGGATGGTGGTGACGGCATTGCAACCAGCATGAACCATGCTTTTTACAATTTTATGAAATACGTAAAATTACGTGAGCTCTGGCAGCAAGCACAAAGAACAGCAAAAATTTCAGCAAAATAAAATTTAACCGCTTAAATCAATTTTGTTCAAAATTTTCATTACATGGCTGAATATCATCTGCGGTGTGATGGAGCGCAAGCATCGATGCTGATGTATGCAATGGATTTTTGTGCATTCTGGGCTGCACGGCTCGGTACCTTTTGCCACTTCAGTGTTGGATGTGAGAGGCTCCCAAATCTCTACAGCAGTGGGGCCGAAAATTACAGTACC
>CAIMTR010000344.1 GCA_903844415.1 uncultured Gammaproteobacteria bacterium | reverse complement strand
GGCGTAGTGTATTACGCGTAGCCAAGCAGGCTGTAACCAAAGCTGGTCAATATGCCTATCGCGATCGTAAACAGAAAAAACGCGTGTTCCGTTCTTTATGGATTACCCGTATTAATGCGCAATCCCGTACACATGGAATTTCGTATAGCAGGCTAGTCGCTGGCTTGAAAAAAGCCTGTATAGAAATCGACCGCAGAGTGCTAGCCGAATTAGCTGTAAATGATAAACCTGCTTTTGCAGCGATTGTCGCAAAAGCTAAAACTGCTGTTGGCTTATAGTCGTATGCCCGCTACCGTAGTGGTAGCGGGCATACACTTCCCATCATTACTGTTACCTCATGATTGATCTGCAAGTTCTAACCACAGATGCCCTTGAGGCAATCGCCAAAGCTCAAAATTCACAAGAGCTCGAACAGCTGCGTGTGAATTTCCTTGGTAAAAAAGGTTCTTTTACAGAGCAGCTTAAAGCACTAGGTGGCTTATCGCCGGAAGTACGTCCTGCTGCAGGCGCCGCCATTAATCAAGCAAAGGATCAAGTGCAAGAAGCTCTCTCTGAGCGTAAAACATTAATTGATAATGCGGCCGCAGAAATCGAGCTGGAAATGGGGCAAATAGATATTACTTTGCCCGGACGCAAACAAAGCACTGGTGGTTTGCATCCAGTTACTCGAACCATAGAACGTATAGAAGCAATTTTTATCGGGGCTGGTTTTACAATGGCAGAAGGTCCTGAAATTGAAGATGATTATCATAATTTCGAAGCTCTCAACATTCCGGCCCATCACCCTGCTAGAGCAATGCACGATACTTTTTATTTTGACGCCAATACCTTGTTACGTACGCACACGTCCACAGTTCAAGTTCGGGTAATGGAATCAACCGCGCCACCAATCAAAATTATTTGTCCAGGACGTGTATATCGCTGTGATTCAGATATGACTCACACTCCGATGTTCCATCAAGTAGAAGGTTTGTTTATTGATGAAAACGTCAGCTTCGCAGATTTAAAAGGATTGATAGCCGAGTTTCTGCGAGTATTTTTTGAAGCCGACTTAGCGGTTCGTTTTCGTCCCTCTTATTTCCCATTTACTGAACCCTCCGCCGAAGTTGACGTGCAATGTGTATCTTGTAAGGGTGATGGATGTAGAGTTTGTAGCCAGACTGGCTGTCTGGAAGTACTCGGCTGCGGCATGGTGCACCCAAAAGTTCTCGAAAAATCCAATATAGATCCAGAAAAATATACGGGATTTGCGTTTGGGATGGGTGTCGACAGGCTTGCAATGCTGCGTTATCAAATCAAGGATCTGCGGTTACTGTTCGAAAATGATTTGCGTTTTTTGCGCCAGTTTCACTGAGGCCAAATTAGATGAAATTCAGTGAACGCTGGTTACGTGAATGGGTAGACCCTGCAATTGAAACGGAAGAATTATTGCAGCGACTAACCATGGCCGGTTTAGAAGTAGAAGGTACTGAAGTAGCTGCCAATGATTTCTCTGGTGTCATTGTTGGAGAGGTACTCGCAGTTGCAAGTCATCCTGACGCTGACAAACTGCATGTTTGTGAGGTCAGCGATGGCAAAGATATCTTTCAGGTTGTATGTGGTGCAGCCAATGTTCGCACCGGACTAAAAATTCCTTTCGCCAGAATTGGGGCGCAGTTATCTGCAGATTTTAAAATTAAAAAAGCCAAATTACGTGGTGTTGAATCTCACGGGATGCTCTGTTCAGCAGCTGAACTTGGTCTTGTTGAAGTTGCAGACGGTTTGCTCGAACTCCCTGCTAATGCACCCACGGGCATAGACATACGTCAATATCTGCAATTAGACGATGTTATTGTCGAAGTAAATTTGACACCAAATCGAGGAGACTGTCTTAGCGTAGCCGGGCTTGCACGAGAAGTCAGTGTAATCACTAAAACAGCTTTAAATGTACCAGTTATGTCTGCGGTGAAGGCCAGCATCCCAGATACCTTTCCAGTTGAGTTGCAAAGTACAGCCGACTGTCCGCGTTATTTGGGTCGCATTATCCGTAACATCAATCCAGATTCAGAAACTCCCTTGTGGATGTTAGAAAAACTTCGTCGCAGTGGCATTCGCAATATAGATCCGGTGGTTGATGTAACCAATTATGTTTTGCTGGAATTAGGGCAACCCATGCATGCCTTTGATTTTGACAAGCTTGAAGGCGGAATCAGAGTCCGGCGAGCTGAGCCTGCTGAAGCTCTGATATTACTGGATGGTAAAGAAGTAGCATTAACACCTGAAACCCTAGTTATTGCCGATCATAAAAAAGTATTGGCCATGGCCGGAATTATGGGGGGTAAATATAGTGCTGTTAGCCCCAGAACTACCAATATCTTTTTGGAGAGTGCTTTTTTTGTTCCATTGGCTATAGCTGGTCGGGCTCGTAGTTATGGAATGCACACCGATGCTGCCCATCGTTATGAGCGTGGAGTTGATCCCAATCTGTCGCCACTAGCCATGGAGCGTGCCACAGCGTTGTTACTAGACATTGTGGGGGGGCAAGCCGGACCAATTGTAGAAGTTAATGCTCAGATGCCTGCTACAGCTACAGTTTCCTTGCGCAACAAACGTATTGAAAAATTACTAGGCGTTTCACTACCAGCGGATGAAATCCACGATATTTTGACTCGCCTCGGACTGCAACCTACTAACAGTCATGCTGATGGTTTTTGCTGGAAGGTTCCGTCCTGGAGATTCGATATAAGTATTGAAGTGGATCTTATTGAAGAGCTTGCGCGGGTTTACGGATACAACAATTTGTCGGTTTCAACTGCCCAAACCAATATGAGTTTGCAGCCACAACCGGAGGCTAATGTCGGCATCAAATCCATCCGTAATACCTTGGTCGGGTTGGGGTATCAGGAGGTTGTGACTTACAGTTTCGTCGCACCAGAACTTGCTTGTGTTCTTGGAGATGGCAAAGGTAATGAAATCAAACTGGCCAATCCGATTTCACAAGATATGTCTGTGATGCGAAGCAGTCTCTGGCCAGGACTGCTTACTACGCTTAAGTACAATCAAAATCGTCAGCAAACACGCGCAAGACTGTTTGAGTCTGGTCTTGTTTTTAACAATACAAACAATAAGATAGAGCAGGTTGTTAAGGTTGGGTGTTTGATATGGGGTGCGCATCATCCTGAGCAATGGGGTAGTGTTGAAAAAGAAGTGGATTTCTACGACATAAAAGGTGATGTCGAGTTGTTACTTGGTTTAACCCACAACCTTGCACATTTTTCTTTTGACCCAGGTTTGCTGCCAGCCTTACAGCCGGGACAAACAGCTGAAATCAAGTGTCTTGAACATACAGTAGGTTGGCTTGGCGCTCTACATCCAAAAATTCTTCAAGCCCTTGATATACAAGGAAAGGTATTTCTACTTGAGCTCGACTACGAGTTAATGAGCGCAGCACGTATAACCACAGTTAAAAATTTATCGCGTTATCCATCCGTGCGCAGGGATTTAGCCATATTGCTCAGTGAGTCAGTCAGTGCCAAGGAGCTAGATTCATTATTGAGGGACACCGCCGGAAGTGAGCTGCAAGATCTGATAATTTTTGATTTATATTCAGGCAAGAACATTGAAAAGGGTAAAAAAAGTGTTGCTTTGGGCTTGACCTTTCAGCATCCTTCCCGCACTCTGTCTGAGGCAGATATAAATCCGATAATTGATAGCTGTATCAAGGCTCTAGCAGACAAATTTAATGCAGAGTTAAGGAAATAACTAAGGTGATTAGACGGGCTGCTTTCTTCTGAACAACCAGAATTTTTTTAAAATAATTTGCGTTTTGAACTAACCTAGAAAAAGTTAAGGCTTAGATTATGAACAACGTTGCACTGACTAAAGCCGAGATGGCTGAGCGTCTTTTTGATGAGATGGGTCTCAATAAACGTGAAGCCAAAGAATTGGTTGAACAGTTTTTCGAGGAAGTCAGGAAATCACTCGAAACAAATCAGCAGGTCAAACTTTCTGGTTTTGGTAATTTTGATTTGCGTGACAAAAAACAACGCCCAGGACGTAATCCCAAAACGGGTGAAGAAATTCCTATCCAGGCTCGCAGAGTAGTTACTTTTAGGCCAGGCCAGAAGTTAAAAGCAAAGGTTGAGAGTTATGCTGGAACCAAGTCATAACGCAGAACTGCCGGAAATACCGGCTAAACGTTATTTCACCATCGGTGAAGTAAGCGAATTATGTGAAGTAAAACCACATGTTCTACGTTATTGGGAACAAGAATTTACCCAATTGAAGCCGGTAAAGCGTCGAGGTAATCGACGGTATTATCAACGCCAAGACGTCATGTTAATCCGGCAGATAAGAACGCTTTTATACGAACAGGGTTTTACTATTGGTGGTGCCCGGCAGCAGATGGTAAGTAGCGTTGTAGATATTCATGAAACGAAATCCTTACCGCTTGTAAAAAACACACTAATAATAAGAGAAATAATCGAAGAGCTTGAAGAAGCCCTGAGCCATCTGGCTTGAATTATTTCTTCGCACAGAAGATC
>CAIMTR010000343.1 GCA_903844415.1 uncultured Gammaproteobacteria bacterium | reverse complement strand
CTGGAGCATCGACTTATGACACTACGGATCCACGGTCTACTAAGGCCATGACTGATTCGCAGTGGATTGAAGCCGAACGGCTAAGACAGCGTAAAAAGTGGGAAGCGCAGAACCGCTAAATCTTTTTAAGGACTTTTATTCATGGCTAATAGTATTCTTACCATCGACATGATCACACGGAAAAGTCTCGAAATTCTCGAGAACAACCTTGTGATTACCCGCAACGTAAACCGCCAATACGATGACAGCTTTGCTGTTTCAGGCGCTAAAATCGGCTCTACGCTGCGTATTCGCCTGCCTGATCGCGCTCTGGTCACTGACGGTGCTGCCCTGCAAGTTCAGGACGACAACGAACAGTACACCACTCTGACTGTCAGCACCCAAAAGCATATCGGTGTCAACTTCACATCTGCTGAACTGACCATGCAATTGGACGACTTTGCAGAGCGTGTTCTGAAGCCTCGTATCAGCCAGCTTGCTTCTAGCATTGATGCTGATGTGGCCAGCGCCTATAAATCTGTTTTTAATACCGTTGGTACTCCTGGCACTACCCCTGCTACCGCTTTGGTTCTGTTGCAAGCACAACAGAAGCTAAACGAAAGCGCCGCAACGATGAACCCACGTTACGCTACCGTGAATCCTGCCGCAAATGCTGGTTTGGTAAACGGCCTGTCTGGTTTCTTTAACCCTACCGACACTATCAGCAAGCAGTTTAAAAACGGCATGATGGGTACTGGCGTGTTGGGCTATGACGAAATCAACATGTCTCAGTCAATCAAAACTCACACTACGGGTTCTCGCGCTGGAACGATCTTGGTTAATGGTGCTGTCAGCACTCAAGGCCAAGCTACCATCAGCATCGACGGCCTTACGGGTGCGACTGACACGGTGACTGCTGGAGATGTGTTTACCATTGCAAACGTGTATGCGGTTAATCCACAAACCCGTGAATCAACTGGTTCGCTTCAGCAATTTGTAGTAACCACTGCACAGACTGGCGCTAGTAATGCTTTGGCAAATATGGCGATTAGCCCACCAATCTATACCAGCGCAAGCGCCTTGGCTACCGTTGACAGCTTCCCTGCTGATAACGCTGCTGTGACCTTTGTTGGTACTGCGTCTACTGTTTACCCACAAAACATGATTTACCACAAGGATGCCATTACGTTTGCCACGGCTGACTTGATCATGCCTCAAGGTGTTGACATGGCTGCACGCGCCGTTCACAACGGTATTAGCTTGCGTGTTGTGCGTCAGTACGACATTAACAATGACCGTATGCCTTGCCGTATTGACGTTCTGTACGGTTTCAACGCTATTCGTCCTCAGATGGCTTGCCGTCTGTGGGGTTAATTTAACAATTTTTAAAGGAAATTATCATGGCACTCCCATCAGTTGGCGGTGGTTATCAATTCGGTGACGGTAACCTCAACGAAGTTGATATGATTTCGATCACGCCTCAAGCAGCAACCGTAACTGCAACATTGACTGTGGCTCAAATCACAGGCGATATTCTTGTTGCAACCGCTGGAACAGCCGCAGCTACCTATACTTTGCCTACCGGAACGTTGATTGACGCAACGCTAACTAACGCAAAAATCGGATCTGCTTTTAGGTTAGCGATTGTGAATCTTGGTACATCCAGTGGCGTTGTGACTATCGCAGCAGGAACTGGCCTTACCTTGGTTGGAACAATGACTTTTGCGATTACTGCGGTAGCTTCTACATCACCTTGCGGTGCTGGTGAACTGTTGTTCTATCGCACGGGTACTGCTACTTATAACGTGTATCGGATAAGTTAAATGGCAGTCATCTACTTACGTCACCTAGTTCATGGAACAAAAATCGCTTGCATGGAAGCGGAAGCTGTTTACGATGAAAAAAATGGCTGGGTGAGGTTTAATGTAGATGATGTAGAAAATGAGCCTGTCACGGTGAATGAAATGAAACGTCCCCGTGGCAGGCCTCGTATTGAGGTTGCTGACAAAGGAGAGTAGGATATGGCCACTACTGCTGGCGACCAGATCAATAGGGCATTACGTCTAATTGGCATGTTAGCTGAAGGTGAAACGCCGTCTGCGGCAACATCGCAAGATGCGTTGACTGCATTGAACCAAATGATTGAAAGTTGGGATACAGAGCGTTTAGCCGTATTTACCACGCAAGATCAAGTTTTTACATGGCCGTCAGGAACAATTAGCCGCACGCTTGGGCCATCAGGTGATTTTGTGGGCAATCGCCCCGTTTTGTTGGATGACGCTACTTATTTCAAAGCCAGCAATGGCGTGTCGTATGGCATTAAGTTTATTAACCAGCAACAGTACAATGGAATTGCGGTCAAAACCGTAACGTCTACATTCCCGCAAGTTATGTTTACCAACATGGCTTTCCCAAATATTGAAATGACCATTTATCCAAAACCTACACAGGACTTGGAATGGCACTTTATTTCGGTTGAAGAATTGGATAATCCGGCCACTTTGGTAACTAATTTGACGTTTCCACCGGGTTACTTGCGTGCATTTGTCTACAACCTTGCTATGGAAATTGCACCTGAGTTTGGCGTTGAGCCTAGCCCACAAGTGCAGCGCATTGCAATGACCAGCAAGCGCAATCTGAAACGCATCAACAATCCTGATGATGTTATGTCCATGCCATACGCAATTGTGGCGACTCGTCAGCGGTACAACATTTACGCCGGGAATTTTTAATGCAAACACCGATTCTGGGCGCGTCTTATGTCGCACGCAGTATCAACGCTGCGGATAATAGGCTTGTCAATCTTTTTCCCGAGGTCACACCTGACAACGGGCAGACCGCTGGCTTCTTTAATCGAGCGCCAGGGCTAAAGTTTCAGCAGACTGTAGGCACAGGCCCTATTAGAGGTTTGTGGGCGCACCAGACCAACGGTAGCGACTTCTATGTGGTATCTGGCATTGAGGTCTACAAGCTCACAGGTTTGACCGCTACACCAACTTTGCTGGGTACAGTATCAGGCACTGGCCCGGTATCTATTGCGGACAACGGCGCGGTCATCTTCTTTGCTTGTAACGGCCCAAGCTACACGTACTACGAGCCAACAGGCGATTTTGATCAGATTACAGATGCCAACTTCCCTGGCGCTGCAACTGTGGCGTACATTGACAACTTGTTTGTTTTTAACGAACCAGATAGCCAGCGGATTTGGAGCGTAGATACGGTAAATTCAGCCAACGGCGACTACATCTACCCTTTGGTGTTTAACGCCTTGGATTTTGCGTCTGCTGATGGTTCGCCAGACGGCGTGGTGGCAATCAACGCTGACCACCGCCAGATGTGGGTGTTTGGTACAGATTCGGTTGAGGTTTGGTACAACGCTGGGTTGGCCAACTTCCCTTTGTCGCCCATTCAAGGCGCGTTTAACGAGATTGGCTGCGTGGCCGCGTTTTCGGTTGCAAAGCTGGACAACACTTTGTTCTGGCTAGGCACAGATGCTCGCGGTCAAGGCATTGTCTACCGGGCGCAAGGCTACGCTGCGGCGAGGGTGTCTACGCACGCTATTGAGTACGCCATCGCGCAGTACGGCAACATCTCGGATGCGCTAGCCTACACCTACCAGCAAGAAGGCCATTCGTTTTATGTGCTGACTTTCCCAACGGCAAACGCCACTTGGGTCTACGATGTGGCTACTCAAGCCTGGCACGAACGTGCTGGCTGGGACACTACGCTAGGTCAATTTACTCGCCATCGCAGCAACTGCCAGTGCAATTTTGGGGGCAATACGGTAGTTGGCGACTATGAAAACGGCAACATTTACACCTTTGACTTAGGCGTGTACGCTGACAATAGCGACATTCAAAAATGGTTGCGGTCATGGAGGGCGCTGCCCACTGGCACAAACAACCTTAAACGCTCAAGCCAGCACAGCCTACAGCTTAACTGTGAGTCAGGCACTGGGTTAAACACTGGGCAAGGCAGCGACCCCCAGATTATGCTGCGCTGGTCTGACGATGGTGGTCACACATGGTCTAACGAGCATTTGTCAAGCATGGGAAAAATTGGTGAGTATTACCGCAGGGTCTTTTGGCGCAAGCTGGGCATGACGGTCAAGTTGCGTGACCGCGTGTACGAGGTATCCCAGACAGATCCGGTCAAAGCGGTCATCATGGG
>CAIMTR010000342.1 GCA_903844415.1 uncultured Gammaproteobacteria bacterium | reverse complement strand
GGCCAGCATCAACGTCACCGGGGGCGTGCACATTACGCAGGGCTCGGCGAAGATGAACGACAGCTACTTTACGCTCTCCACCTACAACAATCCGAACGAAAAGCTGCACGTGATGTGCCAGGAGATTGCCCACACCTTCGGGCTGGGACATCAGTCGGAAGACGGCAGTTCACAAAACAGCTGCATGGATTACTTCTCGAACACCGGCGCGAATGCGAGCAGCACGGTGAGCACCCGCCCAAATCTCCATGATTTCGCGGAGCTCGGCCTCATCTACAGTCACCTGGACAGCACGACAACGGTGGCTCAGTCGTCAGCGGCATCTTCCTCGGCGGACAGTGACATCGGTGACGATCCGATGACATGGGGCGGCTTGGTGAGTCAGACGAAAAACGGTCGGAGTTCGACCTACGAGCGTTATAATCGTGACAATTCCAAGACCATTACGCATGTGTACTGGACCAACGAATCGGCGGAAAGCTGCCCGTCGTGCGATCACCGCTTCGGTGGAAACCGCTAAACTTCCTGACCACACAATCCGCGCGGCCCCACCTCGGAGGAGTCTCCACCGACGAGCTGTGGCCACCGACACGGCCAAGCAGTGCGGGTGTCTGACGCGAAGCAATACCGCCGCCATATAGGGGTACGCGTGGCGGAGGCGTGGAATAGTGAAATTGTGTTCGAACTTCAGGTTACTGCTGTGTAACGACTTAGCTAACTCAATTAGTTTCAAAAAGGCAGTCACTTCCGACAGCTCTTTTGATAATAACGCAATATTTGGCTACTCAGCGCCATGCATCATTTTTTTAATCAAGGGCGCAATTAGTAACATCACCACAGCTACTCCCATCGCGATATAACCGACTCCAGAATATACATCGATATAGGTAGCTTTAGCTGCGGCTGTGTCTGCCAATTGCCCACCGATTGTTTCTGCACCCGTAGTAGCAGCAATAATCCCAGACAGGTAATTAGCCAGTCCGCTGTAAAGGAACCACGCGCCCATCGTCATACCGACTGCCTTGACTGGGGCTAGTTTGGTGACAGCAGACAGCCCAACCGGCGATACCATTAATTCACCGATGGTATGTACCCAGTAAATCAGAAAAATGAAATACACGGCAGTCAGACCGGAACCCGACAGCTTTATGCCAGCAACCAAGGCCAGAAAACCCAGACCTGCCATAAATACGCCTAACGCAAACTTTACTGGAGCCGAGGGATTGAGGTTTTTACGTGCAAGTGCCACCCACATCCATGCCATGATGGGTGCAAAAATCACAATGAACAACGCGTTAAGAGCCTGGAATACTGGCGATGGCACTGACCAACCTAGCATGGTGCGATCCACCAGCCTATCGGTAAACAAATTGAGGGAGGAGCCTGCTTGTTCGAATAAAGCCCAAAATGGAATCTGCGCCAAAATAAAATAAATGGCAGCCAACATACGGTCACGCTCATCACCATGACAGCTGGTAAAAGAATAACCGATTAATACTGCAAAAATTATCAGCCCGAGAAAACCCACATAGGCTTCATTTACCAAATGCGCGTTCATGACCAACAACATAGAAAATGCAATGATCCCAATGCCGGTCAAGTAACACATCATTTCTACAGTCAAAGGACCGGCCACTTTTTGTTGCAGGCGGACCATATCGGGTGGTTCTGCTTTGCCTTCGAGCCAGTGCTGGTATTTCAGAAATATGGTTAGGCCAAACACCATCCCTATTCCCGCGAGTCCAAAACCATATTTCCAGCCGTACACAATTCCCAAAGTTCCACACAAAACAGAAGATAAAAAAGCACCCAGATTAATTCCCATATAAAAAATGGTGAAGCCGGAATCGCGACGGGTATCCCCAAAACCATACAATGCACCGACGATAGTGGAGATATTGGCTTTCAAAAAGCCAACACCAGCGATGATCAAACCCAGCGACAGATACATAATATTGAGATAAAAAGTTTCGGTTTCGTTGCGAGTTGTAAAAGCAGCAACAGGGATGGAAGCTGGCAAACCTACAGCGGCTGGATCTGTCACCAGCATGAGTGTAGCCCCTTCGTTGAAACTGATAGTGGATTGACCCAGTGGTGAGAGAACAATTTGGTTAGCATCTCCACCGCGCCCATCCAGCGCAAGCTGATATTGGGCACCGTTGTACTCCATGATCTGGCGTGAACCACTGCCCTCGAACGCCATTCCGCAATGTCCCAACACAAGCAAAATAGCGCCAAAGGTTACCGCCTTGCGTGAACCCAAATAGCGATCAGCCAGCGTGCCTCCAATAATGGTCATCACATACACTAAAGCAGTATAGGCGCCATAGATCACATTGGAGCGTTCATCACTGAACAGAAAATGCTGTGTCAGATAAAGAATAAGCAAGCCACGCATACCGTAGTAGGAAAACCGTTCCCACATCTCGGTAAAAAACAAAATCACCAGTCCCCTAGGATGCCCAAGTAATGTTGTGCCTTCCTTGTTAGTGTGAACAGAGTTTGCGGGAGCAGAGTTGCGGCTAGCTGACATAAATACACCCTTGATTAACCTTACTGACAGGAAGTTAGACTTTATCCTTGTCCTAAGCAAGCATAGGTAAAGACATGCTTAGGGTTAGCCTAAAAACTGCGCCATACGCTCAAACAACCAATAAGATGCAGGAACACCTATTACATATGCAGCCATCAGGTTGCAGCGCTGCACCAGTAATGTAGCTGAGTTGATGCTGATTCTAGGCGTAACAAGTCTGGAAACCAAAAAGACCAAACCCACTACTGACACAATAAACAGCATTTGTCCGACTTCGACGCCCAAATTAAAAAACAACAAGGATAGCAATATTTCGTTTTGCACCAGACCGATTTCGCCCAAGGCACTCGCAAAACCCAAGCCGTGTAATAGTCCAAAACCAAAGGCGATGAGCAAGGGATAACGCCAGGTCAGACTGTCCTTATTTTGTACGCTGATCTCGTGCGCCAAAAATACAATGGACAGTGCAATGGTAGCTTCGACAGGCACTACAGCAATGGAAATAAAGCCAAGGGCAGATAATGAAAGTGTAAGTGAGTGAGCCAAGGTAAACCCGGTTACCGTGAGCAAAATACGTTTGGGTGTTCTTGCAATTACCAATAACCCCAATACAAACAACAGATGATCAAAACCACCAATGATGTGGGCAATTCCTAATTGCAAATATTGGCCTGCGACACTGGCAGTTGTCATGTTCTGTGGAACTGTCCAACTTTCTTCTGTAGGAGCCAGCATGGCTGTGATGTAGTTACCGTCCTTGCTGGTCAGGCGAAAGAAAGCCGACAGCGCAGGATTAAACAAGGGATATACCAGTTGCAATTGTTGTCCCGACAAACCATTTACACATGTCATTAGTGCATTTGTTGCAGTGCCCGATTCGGCAGTGCTATTTGCAGCACTACATAGCTGAGGCCAGATCAATACAGGTTGGTTGTCTGCTGCAACTGACGGTGGAACTCGCAGGGAATATTGGAAAATGCCAGGTAGTGTTTCTGCGATGGTTACAACTATGGGGCGTGCCTCATGGGCCAGCACAAGCCCAGGTACTATCACCAAGGTAAGCAATAACCAGCAACAACTGCGGGTTACATGATGGAATAACGATTTGTGCATCTCTTGTAACCTGGTTGACTGGTTATCCAATGTTATGAAAAGTGTAACTCAGCAGTTTATTCAAGTCTGCGTATCTTATTCAAAGACCCCTGCGTTAATCTGAACCTCGTAATCTCCCACTACTTTGGCTTCTGCTTCCCGCCTGCTTTGTAGCAACGATTCATACTGATAATCATCCAGAACTTTTGCATGTATTTCCTGCAAGGGCAGAATCATGGAATCAGTGCGCGCCCGCAACAGCACCAGATGATAACCATAACGTGAAGCGATTGGGCCTTGCCAAGTGGTTTCCGCAGGCACCAGTGTGTTGAGTTTATCCACAAATTCAACACTGAAATTGTTGGCGACAAAATCCCGCGTTCTATCCACATAATTCTGCAAGAAGGGAAAAGGATCTCCATAGTCGGCTGATTGGTCAAAGGTAATTTGAGAACTGGCTGCCAACAATTCTTCGGCGCGTATTTTGGCTTGTTCTAACCCTGCTTGCTGTAAGTCAAAGAAAATGTGCGTGAAGTTGTACACCGCATCAACCCGATAATCTTCGAGGTGAGCTTGGTAGAAATCCTGCAACTGAACTTCGCTTGCTGTGAAAGGTGCCGTAGTCAGATTCTCGAGTAAAAATTCAACTTTCTGCACCAGTCGTTCACGGATTATGTAATCGCCTGTTTCCATCCCCATTTTTATCGCTTCACGGTACAGCACTTCTTCACGCACATAATCCTGCACCAGCTTTTGTACATCAGCAGGCTCCATGTCATTAAGTTGTGCATTGAATGTTTCAGGCGCAAACGACTTAGCTCTGTATTGCATGAAATTCAGCAAGTCAGTGCGATCAACCCTGATGATGGCATCATTGTTTTCTGTTATTGAATCTGCAACTGGTGTTGCAGTGAACTGGTAGGAAAAAAAAATCAACGCACCTGCAAGCAGGAAATGAAAGAGAGGTTGTTTGGCAAGGGAGGTAAGCATTGGCATGCAGTATATATAAACTGCCAGGAGCGGTCTGTACCAGGAGCGGTTTATAACAGTGCGGTTTTATTACGATAAATTTCGGTAGGAATCAGGGTAGCGAATGCTACCCTAAGTCCATTGACTCGTTAGCCGAGCAATGAGTCCGTTTATTAATAGCGGAAAGTTTTGGTGTATTTAAGAGCGATTTCGGCTTTTTCGCGGCTGAGATGAGTAAACACACCTTCAGAATCAAAGTTGTAGTTAATCACCACATACATATCTTCACCAGCCTTTGGATTCCAGCGTAAACGACTGTTGACACCCACTGAGCTGGAAGCATTGTCATACTGAAGGAGGTTGACCCACGACCACTTGGAATTGAAGGCATAGTTGGCATTGCTGCTGATTAATTTGACATCAAAGTTGCCAGCAGGTAATTGAATTTTCTGGTAGTCAGCGCTGATGCTCATAAAGAAATGTTCATTCGGGCGCCATTCTGTACCAACCCGCACCCGCTTACGCTGGCCGTTGTAAAAATCACCAGTAGCCAACTGCAAACCAGGTGCAAGAATTCGTTGGTTGGACATGTTTGCTTCGATGTTGTATTCAACATAAGTGTATTTGCCTGCAGGAATTATCACACCAGGACTGATCTGAAAACTATTCGTTAAACCTTCACGATTGCGGCTTATCCCAACACGCATCTGATCGCCCAGATGAGTGTTGACGTTTACTGGACTCCAGAACATGTTTTCACTCTGCATTTCGCCGGTTTCAATACTGTTTGTACGTTCAAAACGACCAAAGGTATTGAGCACTCTGATCAATGGATGATCTTTTATAAAATAACGCCCACTGCCACCTAAACTGAGCGTTTCAACACCTACGCGGTTGGCAAAACCCATCGCCGGATTGTAATCTTTGCCAAAAGATTGATAACCGGCACTACCACCAAAACCATTGTTGCGAGTCTCCATGTTGACATTCACACCATATGCCTTGTCGTCGCCCACACGATTTTGTGTATTAGTCTGTTGATACCACGCACCACCACGCATGGAATGATTTTCGGAGAAGCGCGTGTTTTGATAACGGAAATCAGCACCCACAAGACTATTGTTGATGTTGCTTGTGGGGTTGCCAGACGTGAAGATGACACCTATGTTGGATTCGTCCAGTACGTTAATCGAAGCACGACCTACAAACAAATTTTGCGCCCCTAGTGTCGCGCTGTTGCCCTGTTGTACTGCCAGGCCACCAACGTTCCACTGCCCAACACGACCAGTCAGCTTTACACCTGCATCAATATCTACTGGTTGACCAGTAGGGCTCAAACCTATACGCCTGGAATAAAATGGGATGCCATTTTGGTTGTTGCCAAAATTACCGCCGCCACCACCACCGC
>CAIMTR010000341.1 GCA_903844415.1 uncultured Gammaproteobacteria bacterium | reverse complement strand
TATCACTTACGCGCAGGAGGCGGTCAATCTTAGTATCACCTCTGCAACACACGCCAGCGATCGTACATTTCAGGCCAATCCCGCCGCGCCAGTGCAAACACTACCGCCGCATTGCCATGTTGAAGGAGAGCTTGATCGGCGCATTGGTGTTGACGGCGTGGAGTATGCCATTCGATTTGCCATCAACATGCCGGACAACTGGAACAGACGTTTTCTATTTCAAGGTGGTGGTGGTTTGAACGGAAGAGTAAATGAACCGTTAGGCGCTCAAGTTGTTGGTGAGTTGTCGGCACTGGCGCGTGGCTTTGCTGTGGTAAGTACTGACAGCGGTCATGAGGGTGCCGGGTTCGATGCCAGCTTTATGGCCGATCAAGAAGCTATGCTTAATTTCTATTTTTTGGCTAATGCACGAGTTACGGCGATGGCGAAACCGCTAGTCGAAAAATATTACAGCGACACCATCAATCATGCTTATTTTGTGGGCTGCTCCACTGGCGGCAGAGAAGGCATGATTATGGCGCAGCGTTTTCCTTTGTTATATGACGGCATAGTTAGCGGTGCTCCCGCTATGCGAACCGGGTTATCCAACTTAGCCCTGCGTTGGAAAGCCGTACAGTTGAACCAAGCCGCTGCCAAAGATGCCAATGGCTTGCCCATTGCAGGTGGTACTTTTAGCACGGCAGAACAAGCTTTAATTGTGAATGCTGTGGTACAAAGTTGTGATGGTTTAGATGGCGTGAGTGATGGGCTTATCTTTAACACGAGTGCTTGCAATTTTGATCCGCTGACTCTTGTTTGTCCTGCGGGCCAAACACAAAACTGTTTAAGCGCTGAGAAAGCCACAGCCTTAGCCGCAGCTTTTGCCGGCCCGGTCGATTCACGTGGGCTTGCCGTGTATTCTCGTTTTCAGTTTGACGCTGGTATCGATGATGTAGGTGGGCTACCTGGCTTTATCGTGGGCAATAGCGGCCCGCCAGTAGGGCCACCCGTAGCGACTATGATGAGCCAGGATGTGGATGCAGAATTTGTTGCCGCCACTGCTACTGATGAGGCGCTGGGTAACAGTACTTCCTACACTCTTTCCAGTTTCGCCAATAATGGCGGCAAACAGATTTTTTATCATGGCGTAAGTGATCCTTGGTTCTCCGCAATGGATACTGTTTCTTATTATCAGAACATGAGTGCCGCCAACGGCGGTTTGCAAACAGTCGACAAGTGGAGCCGTTTGTTTTTGGTGCCCGGTATGGGTCATTGTCAGGGAGGAGCGACCACGCTGGATAATTTCGACATGCTTTCGGCCATAGTGGAGTGGGTCGAAAATGGTAAAGCACCCGCTGCCATTATTGCCACTGGTAGAAGTATGCCTGGCGTGAGTCGGCCTTTGTGTCCCCATCCGCAATATGCCCACTACAGTGGTGCGGGGGCAAGCACTGCGGCAGAAAGTTTTACATGTACGCCATGAAATACGTAATGTCGAAATCGACGTTTGTGAGTCGACAGAGACACAGCTTGCTCTACTTTATTGGCTGTTAGTTGCCTTCGAGAATAGTCTGAATCTGGCCATCAGCACCGATGGGATTGCGGTTGTTCTCGAGGCAGATGTATTCAAGAATGCGGTAATCCGCCGGTGCACGTACGTATTTGCGCGCTTCCGTCCACGGTTGGGTCAATGCGCCGGGATCCGTCAGGGTGATCTCATTTTCCAATGTGTCACGATCAAGAAAACGCAGGCGACTGCTAACTGTCAACTGATCGGTGTGTGGTGCGCCGCTTGAATCGAGCAAGGTATCACCACGCAAGGCGCGGGTTTCTATGACCAGAGTGTCACCATCCCAAGTGCCGCGCGAGAAACCGTTGTAGGTAGGGTAGAGATCTTCCGGCCAGTCCCTGCCATCCAGATAAATACGGATATTGTCCGCATTCCACTCCATGCCCCACATCATCATCTTGTCGGCCTGCACAATTTCACTCGGTAAAATAAGGTTGTAGAGGCGGACGAGCCCGGCCGGAAGACAGGAGGCTGTTGGGTCATCGGAGGGTTCGCCGCGTGCTCTGGCGGCCAGACGATCTTTGTACATCTGCATAAATTCAGGAGTATAGGGTGGTTCTTGTTCATCATAGCTGGCAGCGTTCGGGTCAAAACTGCTAGCCGTGCCAGGTGCCCTGAGCCACATACCATTGAAGTCGGGAACTCCGCTGATAGTGCGGGGCAGTTCCACACTTTGGGCCGCCGCCAGCATGGGCTGCAGGAGCATGGCCACACCAGTGATCAGCACGGTGGATAACAGTAGGGTGATTTTTTTGTTTCGCATGCGGTTCTCCTTTTGGGCCTGGGGTCAGCGTGGTGCTATAGCTCTGAGCTCGGTGCCGTCGGCAAAAACAATAAGATCGTAAGTAGCGCCAGGACGGCCATCCACCAAAGGGCTGCCTGTTACGGTTATTTTGTCGCCCGGTTTGACAGAGGTATTTTTCCAGCCATTCCGAACCAGCATATTGACCGGAGCGCCTTCGAGGCTCCATTCTGTTTCTATACCATTACTATCGGTAACGATTAACTGGATCCAGGTATGCGGATTGGTCCACTGAAATTCCTTGACCACACCTTGCAACTCGACTTTTGTTTTGAGATCAAACATTGCAAAAGAATGATGAGCCTGTAGCTGTACACAAGACAGCAAGAGACAGCCGGCAATAACTAAGTTAGTGATGGGTTTAATTAACATATTTCTCCGCTTGAATATGTAGTCTTAATCTGACTAGTTGAGCCACTAGTTAGTGTAATACTAGCCGATCTTGTGGTGGCAATCACTGCATTCATACACCATTTCTATCGTTTTTTAAGAGCTCTTAATCAACAGTTAAAAATTGCCTGTTAGGCTGTTTAAAAACATGAGTAGCCGCTGTTATGCACTTTATAAAAATTCTGTTGTTGCTGATGTTGACGGGGTTAGCTCAGGCTGCCGAGGCGCCTGCCAAGCTGGTAATAGCTCATCGCGGTGCTAGCGGCTATTTGCCTGAACATACCCTTGCTGCAAAAGTACTAGCCGTGGCCCAGGGTGCAGATTATGTAGAGCAGGATGTTGTGATGACAGCCGACGACCAGTTGGTGGTATTCCATGACCTGACCTTGGAGCGTATGACCGATGTTGCTGAGATATTCCCCGCTCGCGCCAGAAACGATGGTAGCTTCTATGTAATTGATTTCACACTTGCCGAATTGCGCCAGCTTGCTGTCAGCGAAGGTAGAACCATGGACAATGGGGTGGCCCAGCCAGTATTTCCGGGACGTTTTCCCTTGGGGAAATCACACTTTGGTATCCATACCATGCAGGAGGAACTTGAATTATTGCAAGGCTTGCAACAAAGCACTGGCCGACAGGTAGGTATTTACACCGAATTAAAATCACCTTGGTTCCATCATCAGCACGGCAAGGATCTTTCTGTTGCAGTACTCCGACTGCTACAAGACTTCGGCTATGACAGTGCAGAGGATCTAGTTTATGTGCAAAGTTTCGACTACAACGAGTTGCTGCGTATTCATGACGAGGTAATGCCAGCACTTGGCAGCACATTGAAGCTGGTCCAGTTGATAGCAGAGAACAGCTGGGGCGAAACTTTTGCGCCCGGTCCAGCAGGGACACTGGTGGCTTACGATTACAGTTGGATGCATACCAGCGTAGGTCTGCGGAATCTGGCTAAAGTTGTAGCTGGCATCGGCCCGGCTTACAGCATGTTGGTGGCGGCCCAGTCCACACCCGGGACCATCCAGATCAACTCGATGACCTCGGATGCACACGCCGCAGGCCTATTGGTGCATCCTTATACATTTCGCCGTGATGAGGGCCAACTACCCTCTTATGTAGGGAGCTTTGACGAGTTACTGGAACTGTTCCTTTTCACGGTCGATGTGGATGGGATATTTACGGATTTCCCTGATCTAGCAGTTCGCTTCCTGCAGTCTCATCACCAGCCTTGAAGCGACTATGCGACATTCGGCCTTATCTCTTTGCAAAAAATTCTAACTAAATTAACGTTTAACTGACGTCTAATTAGTCAAAAATTAACATCGCGCCTCTACATTACCCCCGCAATTTATTCATAATTAATCGGGAGAGTAATTAATGATTTTTAGAATTAAAAAACTAAGTAAAGCAACACGAATGTCTGTTTCCTTGCTACCCATAGCAGTGCTTGCGCTGATGCCGGGTTTTGCTGCAAACGCCCAGAATGCACCGGGCATCGAAGAGGTCAATGTGTTCGGCAGAGGCGCAACCCGCCAGCTCCAGAGTTTGAGCGCAATTGAACTCGCGCAATTTCCGGCTGGTACCAGTCCCTTGAAAGCAATTGAGAAGCTGCCCGGTGTGAACTTCTCGTCTGCCGATCCTTATGGTTCTTACGAATGGTCTACACGAATCGTAGTGCGTGGCTTCAACCAGAATCAGATGGGTTTTACTCTAGATGGAGTCCCACTCGGTGACATGTCTTATGGCAACCACAATGGCCTGCACATTAGTCGCGCCATCATGTCCGAGAATATCGGACAGGTGACTCTGGCACAGGGCGCAGGCTCACTCGGCACTGCATCTACCAGTAATCTTGGCGGCACCCTTGAGTTTACCTCTGCCACACCCAGCGAGACATTTGCAGTTAATACCAATGTCTCCGTTGGTAGTGACAGTGCTCAGCATCTTTATGGTCGCGTTGACAGTGGCGCTTTGTCGAGCGGCACCCGTTTCTTCGCTAGCTATTCCACCCAAGATACAAACAAATGGAAAGGCGATGGCCAACAAGAACATGAATTAGTTAATCTGAAGCTTGTACAGGATATTGGTACTGCCACAGTGACTGGTTTCTACAGCATTTCCGACCGTGCCGAAATTGACTATCAGGACATGTCCAAAGACATGATCGGCCGTCTGGGTCGCGACTTCGACAACTATGGGGCCAACTATGCACGCGCAATAGCCGCTGCTACAGGCAAATTTACCGGTAACGTTAATTCGCTAGATGATGGTTACTTGGATGGTGCTGGTCTGCGTGAAGATGATCTTGGATATGTAAGCCTCGACCTACCGTTGCAGGACACACTGACACTCAAGAGCACAGTTTACCTGCATCAGAACCACGGCCAAGGCTTGTGGGGTACCCCTTATTTAGCCACCCCTGGCGGCGCCCCGTTGTCTATCCGTACTTCCGAGTATGACATTGACCGCAACGGTTGGATTACTAGCCTGAATTACGTGTTGGATCAACACACCCTCAACGCGGGTTTCTGGACCGAAGAGAACGATTTTAACCAAGCCCGTCGCTTCTATGGCGAAACATCTTTAACCACGCCAACACGTAGCTTCAGCGAATTCCAGAGCAATCCATTTTTTACGCAGTGGGAATACAGCTTCAACACCAAAACCTTACAGTTCCATTTAAAAGACACCTTTCAAATCAGCGACGTGTTGCAGGTTGAATACGGATTTAAGAGTGTAAAGGTTGAAATCAATGCCAAAACGATAGCGGGCGACAACAAGACAGGCTCCATTGAGACTGACGAAGGTTTCTTGCCACAAATTGGCTTTTTGTACGAACTCAACGACAGCTACGAGGTGTTCGGTGCAGTATCGCGTAATGTGCGTGCATTCATCGGTTCCGCCACGGGTAACTCACCTTGGTCTGCCAGCCAGACCGGCTTCAACGCTATACGCAGTACCTTGCAGCCTGAAAAATCTTCTTCAGTGGAATTGGGTTGGCGTTTCCACAGTGGCGCGCTAGAAGGGGTAGTAAGTGGCTACCATGTTGAATTTGACGACCGTTTACTTGCGATTCAGCAAGGTTCGGCCATCATTGGTAACTTCAACGCACTCGCCAATGTCGGCCGTGTAAAAACTCTGGGCATCGAGTCTGGTGTGAACTGGCAGGCCAGTGACACCCTCTCTTGGTACAACTCTGCAAGTTTGAACCGCTCCACTTATAAAGATGATTATATGAGTGGTACTACATTGGTACGTACCAGTGGCAAGACTGTCACTGACGCACCTGAGTTGATGTTCACTTCTGAGTTGAGTTTGGATACTGCAAATCTGTTCACTAAACTCAACTATAAATTTACCGGAGCTCGTCAGTACACCTATTTGAACGAAGGTTCTGTGAGCAGTTTCGGTAATTTAAACCTGTCGCTGGGTTATCACTTTGGTGATTTGGGTTTTGCCAACGACCTGACTGCTCAGTTGGATGTAACTAATCTAGCCGATGCTGACTACATCTCTACGGTTGGCAGCGGCGGCTTCAGTAATTCTGATCTCACTGGCACTGCGCAAACTCTTCTGCCTGGTGCGCCGCGTCAGTTCTTCTTGTCCCTGAAAGCCTCGTTCTGAGGATTGAGTTTTACTCCGGAACAGGCTCACCCGAGCCTGTTCACGGATTTCCCTATTAGCAACATCCTGCATAGCAAACCTTTTAGCACTCTTGTGGTGGCTTTTTACTGTAATAAAAAATTCTCTCCTGTTGCCAGCGGTGAATGAAAACCTGTCGAAAAGAAGGGTTACTGGGGCCTATTTAAATAGGATAAGTATGCTGGATCAATAAAGCAGATGATTCATTTCTGACACTGAGCTGTAAGGTTGGATGACTACCGCTCCAGTCGATTTCAATCAGGCCGAAGTTTGGCACTGCAAAAGCCTGACCTACTCTGTGTCGGTTCGGGCTAATCTTATCCCAGGTTTCAGTAAGTCCGCTGGAAGTTAACTCTGCATGTGCAAACACATTGCCGGCTCGTTGTAATAGGCTGTATTCACACCAATGTACATCTCCACTGATGATCAGGTTGATGCTGTCTGAAGCGCTATCGAGCAAACGCAACAAACGATCGCGTTCCACCGGAAAATTGGCCCAGGTTTCCCAACCGGTAAAGTTGGCCAGCACCTGGATACTGGAAGAAAAGATACGAACTTCAGCAGGCTTGTTAAATTCTGCTTCCAGCCAGTTCCACTGGTCTTCACCCAACAAGCGGGCATTGCCTGACGGGTCGGGCATATAAGGGCCCATGTCTGCTGCATCTCTTACTTGATGTGCAGCAACTCCCAGCACTGTTAGCAGCGGGCTGCGATTCCAGCGTAAATCGGGCATTAGTACTTGGACGCGTTGGCCGGCGGGACCATAAATCTTCGAGGAATAACTGCCATCAGCCCTAGATCTAGCGGCAGAGTTTTGCGGCTCACCCCAAAAATCATGAAACAGTTGGCGCGATGCTTCTTTAGCGGGGTATTCGCTGCCTGCATCATTACGACCGTAATCATGATCGTCCCAGATTGCGATGGTATCGGTGCTGGCGCGTAGCTTGACGAATCCTGGCTGCGCTGCAAGTTTCTGGTATTGCTTTGCCAGCTCGACCGGATCATCGCTGTCGCCGTAGATGTTATCGCCAAGAAAGACAAACAATTCCGGACTGCTTGCCAATACGGCATCCCAGATCAGCTGCGGCTTGTCCTGATGCATACAAGAACCGAAGGCAATACGAGTGAGAGCAGCTTCGGCAGATAGCAGGCGAACACTAGGGAAAGCCAGCGGCGACAAACCAAGCAGTTTTAGGGTGCCCCGTTTGTCTCTATTGATCATGGCAGTTGCATTACTTGTTCTAGTGGGGCACCTGCGGCTGGGTTGAATGTTCGATAGTCAATACCGAGTAAGCCAAGCAAGGTGGCAGCAATCTGATTCGAACCGGCACAAGCAATAGGACTAACCATACCTTGCGCCGCAATGCCGGGTCCCATGGCTGCCATCCACACTGCCTCGGAACCTACAATTCCTTCTTCATATTGCGCGAGTGACTGCATATAACCGGCAAGAGACTTCTTGCTGGCATGATGCTTCCACGTTTCGAGTGGCTCCTCGCCACGACCGTGATCTACCGTAATGAAAAGAGCAGTTTTGTCGCGATAAGTGGGATCCATCTGCACGAAATCCCAAAGCTGACGAATAAAACGGTCGGTTCTGTTAGCAGCCATGATGTACTGGTCATAGCGGCCATCATGTGCGAAGTCATCGGTCTCTCCATAGGCGACATACAGCACACGTGGCTTGTGGTTCTGTAAATAGGAAAGGGCGTAATGATGCGTAAAAGCATCTAATCGTACTGTTGGCCAGAGCGCAGGAACATCACTTTGGAGATTAGTAAGAATTTCTTCGTAAGCAGTCTCTGGATGCTCCATAGGTGAAACATTGACAGGCAGGCCGCTACGCTCTGTGTTCAATATAAAAGGGAAAACGTCCCATGAACCAAATACGGCAACTCGGTTAGCAAATTCGTCCTGATGTTGCAACCACTCCAACACGGTGACATTTGGATTAGCAATACTGGCATTAGAATCGATAGCAGGATCTGCCACACCGGTCAGAATCTCGTTGTAGCCAGGGTAGGAAAAATACCACGAATTTGTCACCTGAGCACAGGAACCCGCATCACGGTTACCTAACAGCACACCTTGTTCTTTTACTACCTCGTGTAAAAATGGCATGAGTTTTTCAGCGCTGCTGTGTTGTGTATCGGCTGCGAAATTTTGCGCCAATTTCTCGCCCAGCGGATTGTATTGTGCATCGGCGATTAAGCGTGCATCGAGTCCACGGAACACTTCCTGCCACCGCAAACCATCAATCGTAATGAGGATTATATTCTCTACAGTGATAGGTTTTTGCTGGCCATACACAGGTGTTAGGCACAAACCCACCACCAAGAAAGGGCATACCACCAAACATAGGCGCAAGCGAAAAAAACAGGACAAAAACATTATGGTCCACCCATCGAAAGATGGACGCATAGTGAAGGGTAAAGTTTAAGAGCAGAGAAAGAATCGGCTAAATTTTGGTATAGGCCGCTGGTGTCACACGGATGACTCCTAGCTCAGCTCTTTGGCTGAGCAGGCCATAACTCAATCTTTCTGATATTTCTGTACTCTACGATTAACTACATCAGAAATATAAACATTATCGGCTTTGTCCAATACCAGATAATGCGCTTCGCCAAATTGGCCGTTGCCCATACCCGGACTGCCGAGGGAGCCGAGCAGGTTGCCCATCATGTCGATCTTGGCCCATTCACCATCGAAGCCGCTAGTCATATACATAAAACCGTTGTGTAAATAGAGCCCGCAGACCATCGCATTAAAAGTCCATTCATTTAGATAGTTGCCTTCGGTATCAAAAATTTCGATCCTAAAATTCTCGCGGTCAGCGATATAAAGTTTGTCGCTGGCATCAATCTGGATGGCGTGTGCCGCAAAAAACTGGCCGGGACCTGCACCTTTCCCGCCCCATTGTTTGATGAATTCGCCCGTGGGGCTGAACTTGAGTACTTTCGGTTCGGCTACACCGTGGCCAGAAACAACGTAGAGATTGCCCTTACTATCGAGTGCGGTTTCGTTTGGTTGGTTGAACAAATGTGAGTTAGTTGCTTCGTTCCATTCGCCCGCTTCGCCGGGCGTGCCCAAAGTCAGTAGAGTTTCCCCGTCGGCACTGAACTTGCGCACAAAATGCGCACCCACATCAGTTACCCACATGCTGCCATCTGGTGCAATGCGCAAACCGTGGCTACGGCTGAACATTCCTTCCGGCCCGAATGCACGCAGCAAGTTGCCATCGGTATCAAATTCTAAAAATGGCTGTGTGCCACGGTGTAGCACAATCAAGTGACCGGCAGCATTCATATCAACTGCCGCTACCGAATCAAAAGCCATTCCTGCGGGCATGGTGAATGCTTCGCTTACTTCTACCGCGTGGTAATCAGGCAGTGCGTAAGTGTTGAGGGGTAGCAAGGGGCGTTGTGGGGCTTGGGCAAGTGCAAAAGAAGTACCTAGCAAAAGCACAGCAGTAAAAAGTGTTTTCATGGCAGCAATCCTGATCAGGGCGTGTTGTTAAAACTGAAAGTTCTGCTTGATGCTATAGGAGCTAGCAGTTTGCTGCAATCTGGTTTCAGTATGAATAAAATCTTAGAGTGAAATTTGTACTTCTTGTTAGGCGAGAGTTCTTGGTGTTGGCTTGGCTTAGGAGCCGTATGAACCATATCCCTGCCGCTCATATAAGCATTTCTGATGCTTGGGTCTAATCTTATGCTGGTGGGCTACCTAGTTCAGGAGCACGCGTGAACACATCCCTATGGCTCTTATCGGCTTCCCTGCCGATGAGGTCTCCGAACTAGGTAGCCCACTAGCATCACTTGCCCTGCGTGCTGCTAGTGCAAGCTGAGCAACTTAAGCGAGCAACTTAAGCGACGAGTAATCACACTCACATTAAGGGGAACTGTTCGGTATCTATTTCTTCTTGCGAGACGGCGTTATAACGAGGGCCAACTACGGTTTCTTTATTGATCAGATCATCAAGACGCGCCACCGTGTTTGGATCAAGACTAACATCCAACGCACCAAAATTTTCTTCCATAAACGCCACGTGCCGAGTGCCGGGTATTGGGATGATGTACGGCGCTTTTGCCAGCAGCCAAGCCAAGGCCAGTTGTGCCATCGTGCAACCCACTGCATTAGCAATGTTTAGGTATTCGGTAAGCAATACCAGATTTTTGGGGTAATTTTCGGCATTGAAACGTGGCATATGGTGGCGAATGTCGGCGGCTTCCAGTTGCGTTTTTGGATCAGTCAGTTTGCCGGTCAGGTAGGAGCGAGCCAGCGGGCTGAATGCAACAAAAGCTATATTCAGTTCGCGGCAAGTATCGAGCACGGCGATTTCGGCATTACGACTCCACAGCGAATATTCGGTTTGCACAGCCGCCATGGGATGCACAGCATGGGCTTTGCGTAGCGTACTAGCAGACACTTCCGATATGCCCAAAGTTTGGACTTTACCTTCTTCCACCAGACGTGACATTGCACCGATACTTTCTTCTACAGGTACTTTGAAGTCGCGACGATGCAAGTAGTACAGATCGATAACATCTGTGTTCAATCGCAATAATGCTTCTTCACAGGTTTGGCGTAGTGTGGCAGGACGCGCATCGATCAAGCGTTTACCATCGGGCCCTTTGAACATTCCACACTTACTGGCCAGCACAAATTCCTTGCGCCTATGTTGAAGGACGCGGCCAATCAATTCTTCATTTTTGCCAAAGCCGTAGAGTGCTGCGGTATCGAGAAAGTTGTAACCTGTATCCAGTGCTTTTAGCAGTGTGGCTTCTGCTTCAGCCAAGTCGGGTGTGCCGTAAGCATGCGACATACTCATGCAACCAAGGCCAATGGCGTTGACTTCAAAATGTCCTATTTTGCGCGTGTGCATGGCTGCTCCTGTTTGCTTTATATTTGCGCCAAAAAGAAGCGTTGGTGTTTATAGATTATTAACGCGTTCTAGCCAAACATTGCTCCAGCGTGTCGAGTGTAACCATGGCAGGTAAACACTGCGCTATGCTGGCGTTGGGTTCACGACCGGCCAAGATGGCAGCGAAGAATTCGCGGTCCTGCAATTCGATTCCGTTCATGGACACATCCACTTTTGAAACATCAATTTTGTTTTCTTTGCCATCGAACAAATCATCGTAACGAGCGAGGTAAGTACCTTTGTCGCAGATGTAGCGGAAGAAAGTACCAAGTGGGCCATCATTGTTGAACGATAGTGACAAGTTGCACACCGCGCCAGAAGCAGTCTTCATGCCGATGCTCATGTCCATTGCAATTTTCAGATCAGGATGGTGCGGGCCTTCTAGTGCGAAAGCGTGTGCTACTGGCTCTCCAGTCTGATACGAAAACAAATCAACGGTATGGCAGGCATGATGCCACAGCAGATGGTCGGTCCAACTGCGGGCTTCGCCAGCTGCGTTCATATTGGTGCGGCGGAAGAAATAAGTTTGCACATCCATCTGCAACACTTTTAATTCGCCCGCCTGAATTTTTTTGTGAATCCACTGATGCGAAGGATTGAAACGGCGGGTATGGCCGGCCATGGCAATTAGTTTGTTGCCAGCTTTTACCGCAGCTTGCTGGGCAGCAAGAATGGCGCGAGCATCAGCAACCGTATCGGCCATCGGGATTTCGACTTGTACATGTTTGCCTGCTTGCAAACATTGTATGGACTGCGCAGCGTGGACTTGAGTAGCGGAGGTAATGATTACTGCATCTATATCCTGCTTTAAACACTCGCTTAAATCAGTACCCCAGTGTTTGATACCGCGTGCATCAGCGGCAGCTTTGGTGGCGTCTTCGCGCCGTCCACAGATGGAAGTGACTTCCACTCCTGCAATGTTCTTTATGCCATCCATGTGTTTTTGGGCAAAGGCGCCGTGGCCTACCATCAATACTTTTAACATAGTTATGCTCTTCGAAAATTAGCTAAAGGATTCATCTGGCAAGCACGCTTTAGGGCGCCTGCAGGTTCTTACCCATGTTCTAGTAGTTATCTTCTTCCAGGATGATCAAGCCAGCAGCTGTGTTGGAAGCCGGTATGTGATAGTGGCGGTACACCTCATGAATATTTTTGCTCAGCGCACCACGCATGGTCATCCACATGACCATTTCGATGCCTTCAGCACCACTTTCTTTGACAAATTCTAAGTGTGGAATTTTGCGTAGGCGCTCAGGATTCCGGGTCAGATCATCGAGGAAAGCAGTGTCGAAAGGTCGGTTGATCATGCCGGAACGTTCACCGTGAATTTGGTGTGACATGCCGCCGGTACCGAAGATGACAACTTTGAGATCTTCAGGGAAGGACTCGACCGCCTTGCGGATGGCTTCGCCCAAGCGCCAGCAGCGATCGCCACTAGGCACTGGAAACATCACCACGTTGACAGCAATGGGAATCACCGCGAAAGGCCATTCGTCGACTTGACCACACGTGATGTTGAGAGGCACAGTCAGGCCGTGATCAACATCAAGCTTACTCATTACTGTCATGTCGAATTCGTTAAGAATCAGTGATTCAGTTATATGCCAAGCCAGTTTGGAATGCCCTTTGACCACGGGCACCTTGCGTGGGCCCCAGCCTTCATCGGCGGGTTGAAATTCATCGGCCACACCAATCGCGAAAGTAGGGATGCTTTCTAGTGAGATTGCGCTGCCGTGGTCGTTGTAGACGATGATTGCAACGTCGGGTTTATGCTGTTTCAGCCATTCCCGAGCTGCTGGATAACCGTCGAACAACGGTTTCCAATACGGATCCTCGGTCAGTCCTTGGTCGAATGCAGCGCCAATGGCGGGAACGTGAGAACTGCCGATACCTGCGGTGATTTTAGCCATGTTATTACTGTGCCTTTTTACTGAAGTCTTGTTTGGAAATGTTAGAAATACACAGCACTTTGCCGCCGTTATCTTTTTTGTTGCGATTGCCAGCTACTACCCGACCACCATCAACCATCATGGCCCGGTAACTGTCTTGGCCCTGGCCGGTCATTTCACCTGCCATGTACTGGAATGATTTGCCAAGTGTGGCGCCAAATTTGGACATGTAATAAATGTTAGCGCCGGACTTGATCAAGCCCAGCCAGTCGCGTTCGAGCACACAACGCCGCTGTTCGCTGGTGGTGCCGGAAAATTTGTTGGCCAGATACGTGGCTTCATCTGCAAGAAATTCCTTACGGTTTTCGTCTTTGGACAGCGACATGCAAAACATGTTGATGTGATAACCGGCTCTGCAACGATCGGCGTTGAAAAGGTAGGTGCCTGGCACTTCTTCAAATGCCTGTTTTAGTGCCTGAATTTCTGCGTATTCCATAAAAGGCCTGTAGGGTAGTTGCTGTTGGATAAGTGAATGTAAGGTTCGATTATTTGATGTCTTCGAATTTGTCGACATACACAAGGCCGGCTTTTTCCAGACGCTCGCGCATTTTGTAAAGATCAAGGCCAAGTTCGCCCTTAAGCAATTTTTCGCGCTTGGCAACTTCATTTGCTTCGCGCTGACGCGATTGATCGCGGACCTGTACCGCATATTGGCGTTGTACTACACATACGCCGTCTTCATCGGCAACAATGATGTCACCTGGATTAATCAAAGCTCCGGCACATACTATTGGGACGTTAACTGCGCCCAGTGTTTCTTTGACGGTACCTTTGGCATGAATGGCTTTGGACCACACTGGAAAACCCATCTCACGCAGATCACGCACATCGCGCACACCGGCATCAATAATCAAACCGCGAACTCCGCGTGCCATGCATGAATGTGCCAGCAAGTCACCAAAGAATCCGTCGGTGCTGTCGGCAGTCAAAGCTACCACTAAAATGTCACCCGGTTTGGCGAGTTCGATGCCCACATGTACCATCCAGTTGTCACCCGGTTGGGCCAGAATAGTCACAGCGCTGCCAGCGATACGGTTGGTACCCCAGACTGGACGCATGTAAGGCGCCAGTAGGCCAATGCGGCCTTGGGATTCGTGCACGGTAGCAACGCCCATTTGGGCAAGATCATCTATAACAGATTGGTCGGCACGCGGAATGTTTCGAACTGCTACGGACTTGTGCATCGGGGCTTCCTGCTGAAGGGGGAGTAAAAAAGGTGGCTATTATATGCTCGGGGACCCGATACGCTCAAACCTAAATTTGATTAGCCATTGACCAAAATCAAGACGGTTTTCCTTGGTTTTTTACAACTTGGGACGCGAGATGTTTCCCTCGCTATGCACCATCAAGGATAATGCTGGGCAGAATCTAACGAGACTCACGAGGATCCACATGTTAAAAGCCATTCCCTGTATGTTAATGCGCGGCGGCACCTCCAAAGGTGCTTATTTTTTGGCCAGCGATTTGCCTTCGGACTCAAAAGCTCTAGATCGAGCTTTGCTTGGCATCATGGGGTCCCCTGATGCACGTCAAATCGACGGAATTGGGGGAGCACATCCCTTGACTAGCAAAGTAGCCATCGTGAAAAAATCAACACGTCCGGGCGTGGATGTGGACTACCTTTTTATACAGGTTTTTGTTGATGAAGCTAAAACCACCACCAGCCAAAACTGTGGCAATATTTTGGCTGGCATCGGACCTTTTGCTATCGAAAAAGGGCTGGTCAGCGCCGAGGACGGCGAAACGCTGGTCACTGTCTATATGGAAAACACAAACAGCGTCGCTAAACAACGTATCCTGACACCGGGCAAAAAAGTTCAGTATCACGGAGATGCCGCTATCGACGGTGTGCCAGGTACCCACGCTCCAATCATGATTGAGTTTCTGGATGTGGCCGGCTCTAGTTGTGGTTCCTTATTTCCTAGTGGTAATTTTTCTGATGAAGTAAATGGTTTGAAAGTGACGATGGTGGATAACGGCATGCCCGTGGTAATGATCGATGCGCGTTCGCTGGGATTGCAAGGTGATGAAAGTATTGCCGCGCTGGAAGCCAACACTGAGTTGAAAGCTATCATCGAAGACTTGCGACTGAAAGTAGGACCACTGATGAATCTGGGTGATGTGAAAGACAAGACTGTCCCCAAGATGACTATCGTTTCACCACCCAAAAATGGCGGCATGCTCAATACTCGCAGTTTTATTCCGCGCCGCGTGCATGACGCTGTGGGTGTGCTCGCCGCCGCCAGTATTGCCACAGCTGCCAACATCCCCGGGGCAGTAGGTTATGACATTGCCAACCTGAGTAGTGGTAAGCGTCGGGTGTGTGAAGTGGAGCATCCTACTGGCTCGATGGGTGTCGAAGTAGTACTCAACGATGATCCCAATGTAAAAGTTCCACAAAGCACATCCATCTTGCGCACCGCACGCTTGTTGTTTGCGGGCACTGCTTATTATCTCGACTAATAGTTGCTCGTAAATACAGGGGTGTGTAACAGCTCGAACAGTGCTACAGGCCGACTAGCGGGCGACAAAACTCTTCAGAGTAAATTCAAGCGTACCTGTATTGGTAAGCAACAAGAGCACATTGTTAAAGGCGTTAGCGCCTGACCGCACAGAGGGCAACGTTAATATGCCTGTGCTGGAATTAAAAACAGCACGTTCTTGCCCAGTGTTGGCGATGCTCTTGAGCTTGCTGCGATCAACAGTAAAGACCAGATTGGGAGAAGATTTACTTAGGTTGAGGGTTGCCTCATAAAGCACACCGTCGACAGCAACCGGAAAAGAAAGGTAGGTGCCGCAAAATTCTGTGAAGGTGTCGCCCACACTGGCAGCCGAACACTGATAGGGTTTGATGCTGCCTGGCAAAGTGGCAGTTGCATAAGCTCGTTTGACCAATACCAGATCTTCAACGGTGAACTGGGTAGCAGTAGGGGGAACGTTGATTGGCACAATATTGCCACCCCCGATATTACCAAGCGGCAAGCCAGCGATCTTATCGGCCAAATCCATACCGAGCACGATGTTAGCGAATACCGTAAAACCACTATTTTGTACATCAAGGTTAGCTGAATTATCCGCAAGATTAATAAACCATTGGCTGGTGGCACTGTTTGGATTGCCATCAACTTTGGCCATCGCTACCGTGCCCTTAATGTTGGACTTTGAGAATTCATTTTTCACGGGAGGGTCGGTGGGTACCGAGCTGCCTAGATTACTTGCCAGTCCGTATATGCTACCGCCCTGAATGATAAATCCTGGCACAGTGCGATGAATCAAACTGTTGGTGTAATCTCCGTCGTTTACATATTTGAGAAAATTGGCAACCGTGAGCGGCGCAGACTCTGGCAACAATTGCATGCAAATATTACCTAAGGTTGTTTCCATGCAAACATAGTTCTGTGCAGCAG
>CAIMTR010000340.1 GCA_903844415.1 uncultured Gammaproteobacteria bacterium | reverse complement strand
CACCGAAGATCCGCTACCACTAATCAACAAGTTGCTTGAAAAAGGTGCTGATCCCAACGCCCTAGTAAACAGTACTCCCAACGCCCGTATGCGCGGAGGGTCGCCGCGTATTGTGTTTGCCACCGCGATCATGCGTGCCGCATTTTCTTCTGATCTAGAGACGATTAACTTACTGCTGCAATACGGTGCCGATCCGAACATCAAGTCCAGCGACAATGAAACTACACTCGCTGCTGCTGCAGGACTGGGTTGGGTCGCAGGTTTCCACAAGGACCGCTCACTGGACGACCGCCTCGCCATTATCAAGATTCTGGTTGAAATGGGCATGGACGTAAATTGGCAGGACAACTACGGTATTTCTCCGTTGATGGTAGCCGGTAATCTGGGCAATGTTCCCATCATCCAATACCTTATTGATCAAGGTGCCGATGTTGGTGCCTACGATCTGGGTAAGAAAAATGATGGTTCTTTCGGGGCTAGTATTGAACCGCTGATGCCTCTTGATTATGCAGTCGGCGTAGGTACCTTCAGGCCCAACAATGCCATTGTGTTCAATGAAGCAGCCACCGCGCTGATTGCTGCAGAGATGGAAAAGCGCGGCATCAAACACACCACATCCGAGTGTACTCTTAGGGGTTTTACTTGCTCCGCGGTCAACATGGACCCGCGTGCTACTACCCCCAAAACGATCATGACGGCCAGGGCTATGCAAACTGGTCATCAGGTTGACGGGCTAGTCAAGGGTTCTGGTCTTGCAGTTGCGGAAGAAGCCGTAAAAACCGAAGAGAAAGCAGACTAAAAAAGGTAGAACCGTCAGATCCATTGTTACTGCTAATAAAACCAAAACAATAAAAATCTCTGGATTAGCCTGACACAGTTTTGTCAGCCAGAGACTCTTAGATGCCATTAAACAAGGGGAATATCAACATGAAAAACGTAACATCAAGGGATATGTTCAGAAAGCGTGCGCTGGCCCTATCGGTCGCTTCGGCGTTTCTACTGAGTCAAAAAGCCTGGTCACAAGATCCGACAATTGAGGAAATCTCGATTACCGGCAGTCGTATCCGCCAAACCGATGGCATGGCTACTCCTGTCCCAGTAACCGCAGTAACAATCTCCGAATTACAAAATTTTGATCCGGGCGGGAGCATCTCTGAGCAATTGGCCAGTCTGCCCCAATTCTTTGGAACCCAAAGCGCTCAGCGGGGTGGTGGCACTTTGTTTGCCTCCGGTGGTGGCAGTTACATGAACATGCGCGGACTAGGTGCAGTGCGCACCCTCGTGTTGTTTGATGGTGCGCGCCTGCCCCCTGCAGACAAACGCGGCTCCGTTAATGTTGATACTTTGCCGACCTCGCTGATGCGCACTGTAGACGTTGTTACCGGTGGCGCTTCGGCGGCGTATGGAGCTGACGCCTTGGGTGGCGTAGTGAATTTTGTACTTGACCGCAATTTTGAAGGCCTGAAAATTGAAAGTGGCACCGGCATTACTCAGTTTGGCGATGGTGAGAAGTGGAACTTCGGTATTGCAGGTGGCAAGCAAATTGGCGATAGGATGCATGTAATTGGCTCGCTACAAGCACTTGAAATCAAGCAGATATGGCGTGATCCGGAGGAACTAGGTGACTGGTACCAGCGTTGGGGCTGGGTTACCAACCCCGCTTGGTCACCCGGCAACACT
>CAIMTR010000339.1 GCA_903844415.1 uncultured Gammaproteobacteria bacterium | reverse complement strand
GGGATAGAAAAACTTTGCTTTCCATTTTGTTTATCTAGATCGGTATTTTATATTCAGCCTAAATTTTCTGGTAAGTGACATTTTCTTTAACCGTGCGTTTTCTGCCGAAGGCTTAGATTTTTCTGTAATCTTTGTTGGTTTTGGTGGTTTCCGCCTTAAGATTCAGCTCGCGAAGTAGTACGCTAGTTTATTTCATTTTATTAATTTATACAAATTGAAAATTGAATATCACTTCGCGCCAGCGATTTTCTTTGAGCTGCTTGACAAGTTTTGGCCGCTCAAGCGGGATGGAGATTTTCTGTTGGACTAGGATACACTATTTTGAGCTGCAATAGCCGATACATTTCCGCCATTGCTTCGCTAGTTCTTTTGTTTGGCCTGGTTGCTTACGCCGGGGCTTTACTTTTACTTGCTCAGTTATTGGCTGAGTTACTGGGCTCTTTAGTTGTTCTCATAAATGGCTGAGTTCAACTCAACAGATGAGTTGTTCTGGAACGTTATTCCAGCTGGAGCCTTCTGATTGGGTTGCAGTGCTTAGGATCCAGCCACGTGGTTTGCGAGGTGTTAGCCAGGCTAGTACTGAACGTGGACAGCTTGACTATTGTTCTGGTTGAAGTGGCCGATTTGCTTTTAATCTAAACGTTATCAAGGAGCTGACTTACTCTCTCTGAAGGCACCTGCTTCATAGGTTTTTTCTTTTTCGGGAGAAATTTGATCGTTTCTTCGTTGCACGCCAGCGCTTGCGCTCGCACCCTGATCACTACGAGATGACTGGTCCCCCTTATTGGTGGGCCAGTATATACCATCCCCCAAGGGCTTTCCGCTTCCGCAGAATACTGGGAAAGGCCAGAGCCATTTGTTTATTCCGAAAATCTACTCCCAGTTCCTCTAGGAGCCAATATCATAAGCACTCAAGTAGTCTTCACCTTTTTTATCAAGGTTTTCAATGGTGGTTTTGTTTGAAAGCGCTAACTTGAGATGGAACTTTAAAAACATCGTCATCAGCACAAGAATCGTTCCGTTAAGCATGAACGCGACTTGAATAAAAATCATTTCCTATAAAAGTGCTTTCTGGGCTGGCTTTGTTGAGTAGTAGTAGACGTCCAAAGCCCACTGGATAGACAACAGCCAGTCGTAGAGGAGCGTGATGGCTACGAAGTATGTTATCACAAGCACGTAGATTAACAGCAGCAGGAAATATTTTCGGTTCCAAAAACCGACGCAGTTGTTGATCCAGGGGCAGTGGTGGTCCATATTCAGCACGCATCTGTTGCAGACTGAGCAGTGGTGGCATCGCTCGGGCTTGAAAATGTTGCACATTAGGCAGTAGCGGCGCCGTTTCTGTTCCGGGTCGCCCAGATGGAAACCCCAAAAAACGGGAACCTATCCCGGGTCAGTTGTCATTGTTTGTAGGAAGGACCAAATTGTCATGAAAAAAATGAGGTGGAATGCCACAAGCAATAGCATGATAGGAATGCTTTCTCTAGCGCGTGGACCCCATACCGACACATAAGTATAGTAAATGCTGCCCATAACCCCAGCGACAAGCAACACAAAGATGTTTCCTAGGATTTTTCCAGGCCTAACTGGTAAGCGTCGAGGCATTATATTTAAATTAATTAACTTTCACAAGCCAGGGGTTTTGGGGTTTTGGGG
>CAIMTR010000338.1 GCA_903844415.1 uncultured Gammaproteobacteria bacterium | reverse complement strand
GAACACCTTTTCCGGTGAGCGAGTTTAAGTAAGCAGGCAGAGTTGCCACCAGGGTTTTGCCTTCCCCTGTGCGCATCTCGGCAATTTTCCCTGAATTGAGCACCATGCCACCGATCATCTGCACATCAAAATGGCGCATCTGCATGACCCTTACACCTGCTTCACGAACTAAAGCGAAAGCTTCCGGTAGTATTTGATCAAGCTCGGCACCTTGGCTCAGTCGGGTCTTAAACTCAGCAGTTTTAGCTTTTAGATCGGTATCTGAAAGAGCTTGGAGAGAGGCTTCAAAGCTATTTATTGTATTAACTAATTTTCCAAGCTTATTTATTTCACGCTGGTTTTTACTACCAAAGATTTTGGCCAAAAAAGACATAAACTTTCAATCCAATTAATGATTTTAGGTGCTATTTGTCCAAGACGAATTTAGACATATGTGGGTGCAATGATACCTCCCACAAGGGATACCCAGACGGGCAAAAGGCTTTCTCAGCGTATTGTGCTACGAATATACGAAGCAGGGTCAATAACCCGGCCGTTTTTGTGAACCTCGAAATGAACATGGGGGCCGGACGAGCGACCAGATGAGCCAGATAGAGCGATTAACTGACCTTTTTTTACTACATCACCTACTTTAACTAGCAAACTCTTGTCGTGTGCGTATAAAGTTTCGTAGCCATTGCCGTGATCTATTTGCACCATGGTGCCAAAGCCCTCACGCGTACCGGCGTAATTCACCACCCCCGCTGCCACCGCAAAAACATCTACACCAGTTCTGCCAGTGGAAAAATCCACACCTTCATGCAACGCTAGTTTGCCAGTAAAAGGGTCTATTCGACGCCCAAAACCAGAAGACACATAACCTTTGAGGACCGGACGACCAGAAACAGAAAATTCTTCCTGGGACTCTCTTTCGGTCATGATGGAATTGAGTAATTCTAGCTGTTGCTGGCGGTTTTCGATCTGTTTGGTCAGTTCATCCAGTTCTTGCAAAAAATCCGGAGTCTGCATCGGATATTCCGTCAAAACTTCTGGCCCACCCACCGGGGGGTCATCAGTGAAGTTAAATTCACCGTCATCCAAGCCGGCCACATTGGTCAGTCGCTCACCAAGGGCATCGAGACGAATCAACTTGGCCTGTAGACTGGCCATACGGATGGTGAGAGTTTCGATTTGGGTTAAGGCATTTTGCTTAATCCGTACCAGCTCTTCTTTCTGCAGGCCCAACTCATCATCCAAAGCCTGCGTCGCTTCATCTTTAGAGAAATTCGAATTACTTTCTTCAGCGATTTGAAATCCGAAATAGCCAAGAAATACCGGCAATCCAAGCATACAAATGCCCAAACCAATACGTACCCAACCTTTCAAAACGATTGCTTTCGATACTCCATGCTGAGCATCGACAATGATTATTTTCATTATAAATAAATGAGCTAATAGGCCGATTTTTATTCTACTTTCAGTCGGTCTTGTGAAAGTCAACTCTACCCTAAGTCAGGTACAGAGGAAGCGAAGATAACAGATAAATACGTCAGCCTGCAAAAGCTGGACTCATATAGGAGATAGGGGCTTCAGATTCTTCATCAAAAGTGACAATTTCCCAGCAATCCTGGCTGGCCAGGAGTTTGCGCAACAGGGCATTATTGAGAGCATGACCTGATTTGTAGCCACTGAACTCTCCGATAAGGGTCTTGCCCAGCAGATACAAGTCGCCAATGGAATCCAGAATCTTGTGTTTAACAAATTCGTCTTCATAACGCAGGCCGTCTTCATTGAGAACCCGGTAGTCCCCAACAGCAATCGCATTGTCCATGCTGGCTCCAAGGGCTAGATTACGGGTGCGCAGCTCTTCAAATTCATGCATAAACCCAAAGGTTCGTGCCCTGCTGACTTCTTTTACAAAGGAAGTGCTGGAAAAGTCGATACAGGCATGTTTGGTATATTTGCGGTGTACCGGATGATCGTATAGCAGCGTGTAGGCTACTTTAAAGCCATTGAATGGCTTGAGGCTGACTTGTTTGTCGCCATGGGAAACTGATAATTCCTTGGTAATTCGAATGTATTTCTTGGCAGCATCCTGTTCTTCTATCCCGGCAGACTGGATAAGGAACACAAAAGGACCAGCACTGCCATCCATGATGGGGACTTCGGGAGCACTCACATCCACGTAGGCGTTATCGATGCCCAGGCCAGACATGGCTGACATCAGATGTTCTACAGTGGAAATCCTCACATCACCTTTCATCAAGGTTGAAGAAAGTGTAGTTTCACCCACGTTTTGGGCAAGTGCGGGAATACTCACTACAGGGTTTAGATCTACGCGAGAGAACACGATTCCCGTATCAACTGGCGCTGGTCTAAGTGTAAGGTAGACCTTTTGACCAGTATGTAGACCTACTCCGGTAGCGCGGATGATGTTTTTCAGGGTTCTTTGTTTGATCATTAGCTCTGTTTTACCTGTCGCGTGAGACGAATTTAAATCTAGTTGTCTCATCCTGAAACTAGCCGCGGAATCTTAACAAAGCGCCCACGCTTTCCCCAAGCACTTATTTCCCCAAATGTTGCCCAGATATCGGGGGCGTGATACCCAGGCAACAACATTAGTGCCTTACTGCGCCAGTCAAACTGCTGATTTAATCAGCTTGTTTACGCAGAAATGCAGGAATATCGAGGAAATCCATATCTGCATCTGCACCAACCGCTTTTGCATAAACAGCCTGTGCCTGCGGCTCAGGACGACTGGCAGATTGTCGGCGCATTGCAGTCGGTCGCTCCAGCGAGGTGTAATCCACCGGTCTATTTGCACGCGGAGTATTGTCTATCACAACCCTGGCAGGGAGATCTTGTTTCTGTTTCTGTACCAACGAGATAAGCCCGGTTGCAACAACAGTGACACTGATGTCATCACCCATGCTTGGATCTATTACTGTACCCACAATCACTGTAGCCGACTCTGAGGCAAATTCGGCAATAGTATTACCCACTTGTGAATATTCTCCTAAAGTCAGGCTTTCACTTGCAGTGATGTTGACTAGAATACCGCGCGCGCCTTGCAGATTGACATCTTCCAGCAGTGGACTACGTATAGCCGCCTCGGCCGCTTCCACAGCCCGGTTTTCTCCGGTTGCACGCCCCGTACCCATCATCGCCATGCCCATTTCAGACATAACAGTTTTAACATCGGCAAAGTCGACATTGATCAATCCATCACGGGTGATGAGATCGGCGATACCTTTCACGGCACCCAGCAATACATCATTGGCTTTGCCGAAAGCAGCCAACAGTGTTGAACCACTGCCCAGTACTGCCATTAATTTTTCGTTGGGAATAGTGATCAGTGAGTCTACATGCTCGGAAAGCTCCCGAATGCCTTGCTCTGCAACTGCCATGCGTTTATGGCCTTCAAAGCTGAAAGGTTTGGTTACGACAGCAACTGTCAAAATCCCCATCTCGCGTGCAACTTCTGCAATCACCGGTGCCGCACCAGTGCCAGTGCCACCACCCATACCAGCAGTAATAAACACCATGTCAGAACCATCAATCACTTCCCGAATGCGCTCCCTGTCTTCCATCGCAGCCTGCCGACCTAATTCTGGTTTGGCTCCGGCACCAAGTCCTTTGGTAACTTGATTTCCTAACTTAAGAATAGTGTGGGCATTTATCTTGTCCAACGCCTGTGCATCCGTGTTGGCACAAATAAACTCAACACCATCAATCTGATTAACAATCATGTGTTGGACGGCATTTCCGCCACCGCCACCTACTCCGATAACTTTGATAATTGCTTTCTTTTGTATGTCTTCTACTATTCCAAATAAACTCATGGTATCGCCCCCTAGTCTTATTAACTTTCAAAATCCTGCATTTAAATGGTACTGCAACAGCACTAACTTCTTGTCCTTGCCCATCGTTCTCCTAATCATCACGTATAAAAAATTTTTTCACCTTATCCATAATATTTAGCATTGGGGTTTTGGCAGGTTGATGACGAACACGCTCCTGTGAATGTTTAAGTCCGTACAACAATAGCCCCACTCCTGTTGCATAAATCGGATTACGTACAATATCGGCCAAACCGCGCACTTCACTGGGCATTCCAATGCGCACCGGCAAATGGAAAATTTCTTCTGCAAGTTCTACAACTCCTTCCATTTTGCTGGTGCCACCTGTGAACACCAGTCCGGCCGCCAACATATCTGCGTAACCACTTTGACGAATTTCAGCCTGAATCAAATGAAATAGTTCGTCATAACGTGGCTCTACTACATCAGCCAAGGCTTGTCTGGATAATTCGCGCGGTGCCCTATCGCCAACACTGGGTACTTTAATCATTTCATCAGGACTGGCGAGTTGCGACAGAGCGCAGGCATATTTAATCTTAAGCTCTTCAGCAAACTCGGTCGGAGTCCGTAATGCCATGGCGATGTCATTGGTGACTTGATCGCCGGCAATAGGAATTACACCTGTGTGGCGAATAGCACCTTCAGTGAAGATTGCAATATCAGTAGTTCCACCACCAATATCAATCATACAAACGCCTAGCTCCTTCTCGTCTTCGGTGAGCACAGAGTAGGAAGAGGCCAGTTGCTCAAGAATTATTTCATCTGTTTCCAGTCCACAGCGTTTAATACATTTCTCAATATTTTGATAAGCATTGGTAGCACATGTAACCAAATGAACTTTGGCTTCTAACCTTACTCCTGACATGCCCAACGGTTCTTTGACGCCCTCTTGCGAATCAATAATGAATTCTTGCGGCAAAATGTGCAGAATTTTTTGATCGGCTGGAATTGCTACAGCTTGTGCTGCATCAATTACCCGCTCGATGTCAGCTGCAAATACCTCGCGATCTCGAATAGCCACAATCCCATGGGAATTCATGCTGCGAATATGACTTCCCGCGATTCCTGCATACACTGAATGAATACGGCATCCTGCCATTAATTCAGCCTCTTCGATTGCACGCTGAATGGATTGCACAGTAGATTCAATGTTTACCACTGTGCCTTTTTTTAACCCTCTTGATCGATGCCGACCGATGCCAACGATACTGAGAACACCATCAGCAGAAATTTCTCCGACAATCGCCACCACCTTAGCAGTACCGATGTCCAGGCCCACTATCATGTTGCTGCCTGAATTATTAGTCATTTTTTGAATTCCACTTTTGTATTGTTAACTGTTTAGTCATAATGCCATTACCACTTCAGTATGCTGCTTTGCATTTTTTTCAGCTATTTTCTTGTGTGATACCGCAATTCCGTTTGAATAACGCAAATCAATGGTTTCGATGTTGCGCAACTGATCGCTTTGATTTGACTCCAGAAAAACCACAAGTCGTCTTAAGCGCGCCAATACTTCATCTCTACCTAGCCTGACTTCTACTCCGTTTGTCAGCACTAAAGTCCAAGCTCCGCGTTCGTTCACACTCAAATCTCGCATGCGAACTCCCAGTGGATACAAGAGCAGATTAAATTGCTGATATTGCTGCATGACTTTTTGTTCGCTATTTTCAGGCCCTGTCAACAGGGGTAGATCAAGCTGGGCATTTATTGATTCAGGCAAAAATATTTGTCCGTATTGATTCAATAATTGCGTCTCTCCCCAACGTGCAATAGCCAGCTCTTCTTCTACCTGAATTATCAATTTATTGGGCCATTCGCGCTGCACCGCCACCTTACTAACCCATGGTAAGGTTTCCAACTCAATTTTTAATTCTTCAAGATCAACTGCCACCAGCCTATCCGAAACAAAATGACCTACTGTCGCCCTGATCTTATCCTCACTGACGAAAATCAAATTTCCATTAATCACTACAGTTTCAATTTTCTGGTTATTTACTTGCCGATACAGCGCAACTACTCCAAACCCAGCCAACACTGACAAGCCAATTGCAAATATAACTACCAGTAATCTTCCCAAGACCGCATAACGACTTTGGTTGTCCTTTACTGGCATCCGCACACTAGCACCGTGAGCATTTCTGCTTCTAAATTTTCCAACATTTCGATTATTGACCATGTTGCAAGTACTTACCTTGTAAACTGCTGTCCAAAACCCTTAACACCAATTGATCAAAATTTATACCAGCCCCTAGCGCAGCCATAGGCACTAAACTGTGACTTGTCATGCCTGGTGTTGTATTTACTTCTAGCAGCCAAAAACGCCCATCAGCATCACGCATGGCATCTACACGCCCCCAACCCTTACAACCCACGGCTTTATACGCAGCCAATGCCATGTTCTGGAGTTGTGCAGTTGCCGTGGAATCCAGATCACAAGGACAATGGTAACGAGTCTGATCGGACAGGTATTTGGATTCATAATCGTAAAAGGTATTCGCAGGCTCCAACTCAATAACTGGCAAAACCAGATCATCTAGAATAGCTACGGTATATTCACGCCCCTTGATCCAGCTTTCAGCAATTACTTGTGGGTCATAACTATCAGCCCGACGCCAAGCAGCTTCCAGTTGCTGAACTGTTTCTGCACCGCCTATGCCAATGCTGGAACCTTCATTGACTGGCTTAACGAAACAGAATCCGAGTTGCGCAAGTACGGCAGCAAAATCTGAATTAGCATGTAGTTGTACAAAATCAGGAGTGCTAATCCCTAACTGTTGCCAGAGTAATTTACAACGCACTTTGTCCATGGCCAGTGCAGAGGCCAATACGCCACTACCGGTATAGGGCAGACCCATCCACTCCAAAGCACCTTGTAGTGTTCCATCTTCGCCATCCCGTCCATGCAATATAATGAACACACGAGTTATTTTTTCTTGACGCAATTTATCCAACAGACTGGAGTCTGCATCAATACCTATGGCATCCACACCTGCTTTTTGCAAGCTTAGCAATACCGCAGCACCGCTAAGCAAAGAAATTTCCCGTTCAGCAGAATGGCCTCCCATCACAACAGCGACTTTGCCGTATTCACGCGGAGTTCGGATGGAATCAGCCATTTCCCAAACCCTCTACAGCCAATTGCTTACATAACACCCCAATATTTCCGGCACCCTGGGTCACAAGGATGTCGCCGTCTTGCAAAATTTCATTGAGAATATCTTTCAACTCTGCAGGTTGCTTTATCAGCACAGGATCTAGATGACCTCGCTGCCGAATACTTCGACAAAGGTTTTTACTATCGGCACCACGAATTGGTTTTTCACCAGCAGCATAAACTTCGAGCAACAATAAAAAATCTACTTCACTGAGAACATCAACAAAATCGTCATACAATTCTTGGGTGCGGGTGTAACGGTGAGGCTGATAAATCATAACCAAGCGATGCTCCGGCCAGCCATCGCGGATAGCGCGAATATTGGCTGCAACTTCTGTTGGGTGGTGGCCATAGTCATCCACTAGCATCACCTTGCCTCGCTTACACAGCAAATCTCCCTGCACATCAAATCGGCGACCCACTCCCTGGAAATTGGCAATGCCTTGCTGAATATCCGTGTCACTTAATTTTTCATCGGTGGCTACTACTATTGCAGCAGTAGCATTGAGCACGTTATGCAAACCCGGCATGTTAATAGTGATCGACAAAGGTTCGGAGTACCCCGGTCGTTGCACGGAAAATTTGGTCACCCGTTGTTTTTGACTAACGATGGTGATGCGGAAATCAGCCTGTTCGGACAATCCGTAAGTCAATACCGGCCGCGAAACCAAAGGTAGAATATCTTTGACTACTGGATCATCCACACATAACACCGCTAATCCATAAAACGGCAAATTGTGTAAAAACTCCACAAAAGTTTTTTTAAGTTTCTCAAAGTCACCATCATAAGTACTCATGTGATCGTCATCGATGTTGGTGACAATGGCAACCATGGGTAACAAATGTAAAAATGAAGCGTCGCTTTCGTCTGCTTCTGCCACCATATAGTGACTAGCACCCAGCTTAGCATTAGTACCCGCACTCTTGAGCAAGCCTCCAATTACAAAAGTAGGATCGCGATTGCCCTGTGCTAGCACTGAAGTCACTAAACTAGTAGTAGTGGTTTTACCATGTGTACCTGCTATTACGATGGAATGACGATATCGCATTAGTTCTGCCAACATTTCAGCACGCCTGATAATCGGGATACGGTTGTTGGCAGCCTGCCGAATTTCACTGTTGGTTTTATCTATGGCAGTGGAGACAACTACCACATCAGCATTGTGTATATTCTCAGCCCTATGACCAATAAATATTGTGACACCAAGTTTTTGCAATCTAACTGTGGTGACAGATTCATGTAGATCTGAGCCACTGATTGAATAGCCTTGATTCAATAGCACTTCAGCAATACCACTCATGCCCGCGCCACCAATTCCCACAAAGTGAATATTACGTATGCGACGCATTTCTGGTATTAGGCCCGAACGTGAGAAATTTACTGCTGCATCAACCACGACATAACTCCTCACACAGGTCGGCGGCTCGGCTGCTGGCATCACGAATAGCAACCGTACGTGCTGCCTGTGCTTGTTTAAGCAAGAGACCACGATCTGCTGCATATTCACGTAAAACTACTGCCAGGGTAGCGACGGAAAGTTCGTGCTGGAAAAAAACTTTTGCAGCTTTTACCTGCTGCAATATTTGGGCATTGGCAGTTTGATGATCGTCAACTGCATGGGGATAAGGTACGAGAATCGAAGCCAAACCAATAGCCGCTATTTCAGCTATGGTGCTGGCACCTGCACGACAAACAATGATGTCTGCCCAACCATAAGCTGCAGCCATATCATCTATAAATGAGGTTAATTGCAGATCATCATTCAGCATCAGTCCAAGTTTTAAATAGTCCTGTGTAGTGGACTCAAGATTTCTATTGCCACATTGATGCCGAATTAAAGGCCTTTCGTTCGCACTAAAACTAGCCAGAACTAGCGGCATAATTTCGTTGATAGCCTTCGCCCCCAAGCTACCGCCCAGCACCAACAAACGCAACTTGCCACTGTGCGCTGCGAACCTCTGTGCGGGTTCGGCCAGAGAGAGAATGTCTGAGCGGACTGGATTTCCTACTACAGTGGTGCGAGTTGAGCTGGTAAAGAATCGCAACAAGGACTTTTGAGAAAGTTG
>CAIMTR010000337.1 GCA_903844415.1 uncultured Gammaproteobacteria bacterium | reverse complement strand
GTTATTGAAATAACGGCGTGATTACCTGATTCACCGTGGCTTAACGCAACACTGCTCACACCTTCTGGAAGTTTGAGGTCTGCGATGTGCAAAGAATGGCCAACGTCGAGATTAATTAAATCCACTTCAATGTATTTAGGTAGGTAACGGGGCAAACAAGAGATTTCCAGTTCATTCATCAAATGCGATACCAGACCACCACCTTCTTTAACGCCTACACTGATATCTTGGTTGATAAAGTGTAAAGGGATTTTCACATGCAGGGGCTTGTCTGCGCTAACACGCTGGAAATCGGCATGCATGATGCGGGGTTTGGCCGGGTGCCGTTGCATGGCTTTGATAACAACTTCTTCCTCAACGCCATCTATGCTCAAGGTTACGATGGAGGCAAAAAATGCCTCATTCTCGACCATATGCATGAGATGGTTATGCATCAAGGTAATGTTTGTAGGAGCTTTTGTACCGCCATATACGATGGCTGGGATTCCATTTTCCAGACGACGTAGGCGGCGGCTCGCACCTTTCCCTACGTTGGCCCGTGAACTGGCCTCGAGCATAAATTCATGTTTAGACATTGTGTGTTCCTCTGCGGTTGCCGAATGGACTTGTTTATTCGGGCCACTTTTATGGGGGAAAATCCCCGTTTTTCGCATCCTTGATTATGCTTGCGACCGGCTCAATCAAGGGACTTGCCTTCAGGTATTGTTGATAATTTAAGTGTTATCAAACATTGCACTGACGGATTCTTCGTTGCTTACCCTGCGAATAGACTCGCTCAGAAATCGGGCGAGGGGTAGTTGGCGTATTTTTTTGCAATTCTTGGCCGCTTCATTCAACGGAATTGTATCGGTGACCACCAAAGAGTCGAGTGTAGATTTATTAATGTTTTCAATGGCATTGCCAGAGAGAACAGCGTGAGTACAATAAGCGACAACTTTTATTGCCCCTTCTGCTTTTAAAGCTTCTGCTGCTTTACACAAGGTTCCGGCAGTATCCACCATGTCATCCACGATCATGCATGTGCGACCACTAACTTCTCCGATCAAATGCATAACTTCGGTTTCATTGGCCTTGGGTCTGCGTTTGTCGATAATGGCCAAGTCTGTGTGTAATTGCTTGGCAAATGCCCTCGCACGAACTACACCCCCAATATCTGGAGAAACTGTAATCAGGTTTTCGTATTGCTGATTAAGCACATCTTCAACCAGCACTACAGATCCGTAAACGTTATCTACTGGAATGCTAAAAAAACCTTGGATTTGCTCGGCGTGCAAGTCGATGGTGAGAACTCGATTAACGCCAGAAGCAATAATCATATCAGCCACAACTTTGGCGCTAATGGGAACCCGTGCAGAACGCACGCGCCGATCTTGCCGTGCATAACCAAAATAGGGAACCACAGCAGTAATACGGTTGGCAGATGAACGATGCAAGGCATCTGCCATCAGCAGCAATTCCATCAGATTGTCGTTGGTAGGATGGCAGGTAGGCTGGATGATAAACACATCCTGACCGCGAACATTTTCATTGAGTTCAACCTGTATTTCACCATCACTGAATTTATGGACTTCAGCGCGTCCTAAGGGTACTCCAAGCCACTTGGCAACTTTTTGTGCCAATTCCGGATTGGCATTGCCCGTGAAAACCATCAAATTATTTGCCATGGTTGAAACCTTGTTTACTGCATTTCTGATGGGTTGCTTCGCGCAGAATGCTCATATTGATCATCATTCTGGCAATGCCTGTAAATTGGCTGGGGTGGGAGGATTCGAACCTCCGCAGTGCAAGGATCAAAACCTTGTGCCTTACCGCTTGGCGACACCCCAATATATTTATTCACTATAGTTACAGTCCGGTGAATTAAGACACGAATATAAATAGAAATTTTTCTTTGTTAATTCGCCAGTTTTCTATAACTAATGCTGCTCAACAGCCATCCTCTGGTACAAACTTTCGTGCAATGGCGAACTGTTAATGCCTTGAGCAACAAACCCCGAAAAACCTGAAGGTATATGTGTCATTACTTCCATGGCTTGTGCTCGGGAATTAAATCTGGCGAACACGCTTGAACCTGTTCCGCTCATGTGTGGTTCGGAAAAATTACCGAGCCAGTTTAGAGCAGTTTTTATCAGTGGATTGAGCAAGCATGCCACTGGTTCGCAATCGTTCTTAGTACCGGAAAATGGAAAGGCCGGTATTCTGATGGGGGCACTGTTTCTTGTCAATTGCATATGTTTAAAAATTTCAGCGGTAGCTACCTGGCATGGGGGTGAAATAACCACAAACCACTGCTCAGGTAATGTCATTTTTACGAGTTTTTCGCCTATTCCTTCCGCCCAAGATGAATGCCCGAAAAGAAATAATGGAACATCTGCCCCCAATTGCAAACCCAGCGGCATCAGCTCATCTAGAGTAAGTCCGCATTGCCACAATTGGTTAAGTGCTAGCAAAGTGGTTGCAGCATTGGAACTACCACCGCCAAGACCTCCACCTATGGGCAAGCGTTTATGTAAATGAATGTGACATCCAACGTCCGTTTTGCTTAAGTCTTGCAGTTTATGAGCTGCTTTGACCACTAGGTTGTTGTCTGACTGCAATAATGGATCGTTGCAAGTTAACCGCAGCTCGGCTTGGGTGGTTGGCATGAAACTCAGTTCATCACCATAATCGAGCAACTGAAACACGGTTTGCAGATTATGATAACCATCTGCGCGTCTACCGGTTATGTGTAAAAAAAGGTTCAGTTTGGCCGGTGAGGGAAGGGTAATCATTAGGGATTTACTTTTCCTGTCATCAGCCACTCATTAATCAGAAAAGTCAGCTGAATGCCCGCTGAGTTCACTCGAATACGCCCAGGCAGCATTATGCCTTCTACAGATTGATAACGATCATAGTCCAGTTCCCAGGGACGTCCGTTTTCATCGGCCTGTATGAGTGAGACAAGTAATGAGTTAGTATCCAAAGTTGTAAGTGGAGCAAGAGTAGATGGGGCAGGAATTCCACGCACCCAATACAGTAAAAAGGCGGTGGGGAAGTCGTAGCCGAGATATTCCCTGGTAAGCTCCTGAAGTCCGTCGAGAACTATGCTTTCTTTGCCAACTTTTTCTACTGTGACCCCGGTTGGGGTGCCGTGTACAAACACAGCACCCAGCCCCAAAGTGCCACTAAGGTGCAGCGAAAAATCCTGTTGTTGTTGCTGCCAGTTAATGCTGACTGTGTCCGATTGCCCAGTTTGACGAACATTCAATCGGCCGGAAAGCTCCCAATCCGGCACTGCAAGTATTGTTTGTTGATGTTCAATCCAGTTTAGGCTTGGTGCAGTAATATTTGCGTTAGGAGATGCGCAGGAGCCTAACCAAAGCAACAAGACCAGACTTGTTACGCTTGGTAGTTTGCGTTTACAAAGGATTGTATTCATGAAGAAAACGACGAGAAATTAAATGGCAGCGCCAGGATTCAGGCGCTCCATGGCATTGAGCACATGTTTGCTGTCGGGTTGTTTTTCCAGAGCGCCTCGCCAAACCCGATTTGCTGCAGCACGTTCACCCATAACCCACAGAACCTCACCCAAATGGGCCGCAACCTCAGCGTCCGGGAACAATGAGTAAGCGCGATCAAGGTTTTTACGCGCATCGTCATACAAGCCAAGTCGGTATTGCACCCAGCCCAAGCTGTCTATGATGGATGGTTCATCTGGGGACAGTTCAATAGCCCGCTGGATTAGTGCGTAAGCTTCCTGATAACGATCAGTACGATCTGCCAAGGTATAACCGAGGCTATTGTATGCAGTGGCATCAGTTGGGCTGAGCAAAATGATTTTACGTAAATCCTGTTCCATCAGGGGCAGATCATTTTGATCCTGACTTAATAACGATCTTAGAAACAATAATTGAACGTTATTGGGGAAGGCCCCTACTGCATTATTGAGGACCAAGGCTGCCTGTTCGGGTCTGCCTTCTTCCATCAAGACACTCGCTTCAATGGAAAGCAGGGGAATATTGTAGTCAGGATTTCGAAAACGAATATTTTGTAAATGAGTTTTTACTTCCTGATAGCGGTCAGCGCGTAACATAAGTTCCGTGTAGCTGCGTTGGGCCTGCAGAAAATTGTTACCAGCTTTCACCAGTAGATATTCGTCAATTGCAGCATCAACATTGCTTTGCTGGACATTAATATTGCCTAGATAAAAGTGGGCATCATCCAGATGTTGATTGTTGACTACCAGCCGCTGTAGATAAATTTTGGCATCGTCAAACATGTTCATTTGCAGGCTTAACAGGGCCAATGAATACACCATGTCGAAATCATCGGGATCCTGTTCGATGATCAGGGCAAATTGCTCTTTGGCAGCCAAGAACTTTTGTTGATTCAATAGCCGATTGCCATACATGAAGCGTAACTGTTTGTTGTCTGGGTTGTTGTTAAGGCTTTGTACCAGACGGCTTTGTGCACGTTCCGGTTCGCCCATTAATTCCAGCAAGCGTACTTCCTGGATAACCACTTCGGCGTTATCGTTTAGATCAATAGCAAGTTGGCGAGCGATTTCGTAGGCTTCTTGATATTGCTTGTTCTGTTGATAGAGTTGCACCAGAGTTAGGCGTAAGGAGGTATTGTCCGGATAACGCACAAATAAAGTATCCAGATCAACGAGTAGTGCATCTAGCAGTACGCCGGCATTGGGGTCATTAGCAAGACGCTGCGCCAGCACGCCAAATTCTACGTTACTGCCTTGTTCAAGTAAGTTGAGCAGCTGCACTAAAGCCTCGCGGTAACGGCCAGTTTCTAGCAGATGTTGTACGAAGAACCGCCGGGCTTCAGCCGAATCTGGATCTTTTTCAAGCCATAGTTTGCCCATTTCCATGGCCAGCGGAATATTACTCATGAAAGTAGCAATGCGGGTTGCGCGGGCAATGATGCTCAGGTTGCCAGTTTCTCTGGCGAGGGTGGCGAAATCAGTAAGTGCTTGCCCATCTTGGCCACGTTGTCCGGCTAGTTCGGCCATGATAGTTCTGGTTAAGATATCTTCGGAAAAATTGCCGTATTCGATTTCTGCAGTTTCTATTTGCCCGTCTGTTAAGGTAGGTTCTGCGACTGAATTTTGGTCGGTAGTTGTGCGTTCAATTGTGCTTGCTGGTGAACTTGCAGTTTCCGCAGTTGGTTGTTGTTGAACAGCTACGGTGCAAGAGGCAAGCAGGAACAGGCCGCTCGCCAGGCAGCACACATGGTAAAGGAGCAAAGTAGGTGTACCAGTAATCATTTTAATCAAAACAAATAATCTCTCATACAGGGAATAACAATTTTGCCGAGCTAGTATAACGAGAGTCCAACTTAAAATCATAATGAACCTACCAGATTGCTTAATGTTTCCTGATTATCAGATTGAGCACAGTGCGTCATGGCTATATATAGTGCTTACCCTGTAAAATGAAGCCTTTAATTTTGAGTGCATCTCCTCCATGTCCCTTCTGGTTCTGGGCATAAACCACAATACCGCCGCGATTGCTGTGCGAGAAAAGGTTGCATTCGCTCCCGCAGACATGCAATTCGCCTTGCAACAAGCCTGCGCAAGTGCGGGCATAGCTGAAATTGCTATTCTTTCCACGTGTAACCGCACCGAACTCTACTGTGTTATTTCTACAAACACTGCAGCATCAGACAGTAATGTCACGGTAAATTCTTCCCTGTCGGCATCAATAGACTCTTTATCCGCTGTGCAGCCACATGCTGGTAGCTTTGATCATCAACAGCGCCTACTAAGCTGGCTGTGTGAATATCACGGCGTGGCATTGGCTGAACTCCAACACTGCATTTATTTTCACCGTGATGATGCTGCAGTGAAACACACCATGAGGGTTGCCTGCGGCCTAGACTCTATGGTGCTTGGCGAACCGCAAATACTAGGGCAAATAAAATCAGCCTTTGCTGTTGCGCAGCAAGCATGCACTGTAGGCAGCGAATTGCATCGGGTTTTTACAGAGGTATTTGTTGTGGCTAAACAAGTGCGTACCGAGACAGCAATCGGAGAAAATCCGGTCTCGGTCGCATTTGCTGCAGTGACCCTAGCGCAACAAATATTTTCTGATATCCATACAGCGAATGCCCTGATGATAGGAGCGGGACACACGATAGAACTGGTGGTGCAACATTTGAAAGAAACCGGTATCGCTAATATTGTGGTTGCCAATCGTACACTCACCCATGCTCAGGAACTCAATCGTAAATATGGCGTGCGTGAAGTATTGCTCTCCGATATTCCAGAAGAGCTAATAAATGCTGACATTGTGGTGTCTTCTACAGCCAGTCAACTACCAATATTGGGCAAGGGCGCCGTCGAAACAGCTTTGCGTGCACGACGACACAAACCAATATTCATGGTGGATTTGGCTGTACCTCGCGATATTGAACCGGAAGTTGCAGAGCTGGAAGATGTGTTTCTTTACACGGTAGATGACCTCAAACAGGTCATTGATAGCAACTTGAAAAATCGGCAGGAAGCGGCGCGCGAAGCTGCTTTGATAATCGAACAGGGTTTAGCCACTTTTGTCAGAAAGGAGCGGGGCCTGAGCATAGTGACTACTTTGCGTAATTTTCGAGAAAAAGCCGAGCAAATCCGTGATGTTGAGCTCGATAAGGCCATGAAAGCTTTGAGCAAAGGTTCGGCGCCGCAGGAAGTGCTACGAGATCTAGCGCGTTTGCTCACCAACAAACTTATTCATGCGCCCAGTGTGCAAATGAAAAAAGCTAGTGAGGATGGACAGAATCACATTATTGAACTTGCCGAGCAGTTGTTCGAACTAGAAAGCAGCGATGAAATTAACAGCAATTCTCTAGGGGCAGATGCCCAACACCTTAAATCATGAATTCTTCGATAAACAACAAACTAGAAACCCTCATGGAAAGATATGAGGAGTTGGAAAGATTGCTCAGCGAAGCTGAAGTGATTGCTGTGCAGGAAAAATTTCGTGCCTTTTCCAAAGAATACTCAGAGTTGGAGGACTTGGTGCTCAGTTATCGGCAACTGCTGGTGTTACGGCGTAATCTGCTGGAAGTACAAGTCATGCAAAAAGACAGTGACAGTGAAGTACGGCAAATGGCCGACGACGAATTCTATAGTTGTAGCCAACAAATTACTGCTTTGGAAGTTGAGATTCAGAAACTACTACTGCCCAAAGACCCGCGTGATTCCTGCAACGTTTTTTTGGAAATCAGAGCGGGAACCGGTGGCGATGAAGCGGCGATTTTTTCCGGCGATTTATTTCGTATGTATTCCAGATATGCCGAATCTCAAGGCTGGAAAGTAGAAATTCTTAGTGAGCGCAAAGGCGAGCATGGCGGCTTCAAGGAGCTGATTACCCGCTTGGAAGGTAATAATGTTTATGGTCAACTCAAATTCGAATCAGGCGCGCATCGGGTGCAACGAGTGCCAGAAACGGAGACGCAGGGTCGCGTACATACATCTGCTTGTACAGTTGCTGTAATGCCAGAACCAGAAGCCGCAGCCGAAATTGAATTGAACAAAGCTGATCTGCGTATTGATACCTTTAGAGCTAGTGGTGCTGGTGGTCAGCATGTGAACAAAACTGATTCTGCTATTCGAATTACCCATCTGCCATCAGGCTTGGTGGTCGAGTGTCAGGATGAGCGCTCGCAACATAAAAACCGTGCTCGTGCTATGTCGTTGCTGCTGGCCAGGTTACAAAATGCTGCCGAAACCGCGCGGCACCAATTGGAAAGTGATACTCGTCGTAATTTGGTGGGGTCGGGTGATAGATCTGAGAAAATTCGTACTTACAATTATCCTGATGGTCGTGTCACCGACCATCGCATCAAATTAACCTTGTACAAATTAGGTGACGTCATGGCGGGTAATATGAAGGATTTGATCCAACCACTGTTAACTGAATTTCAAGCAGACCAGCTCGCTGAACTGGCAGGTTAACTTGAGCACGGTACAAACAGCATTACTGCTGGCAGCAGCTGAGCTAAAAATCGAGGGCAGTCTAGATGCGCAGTTATTGTTGGCACATGTTCTTGGCAAATCCCGTACCTGGCTTTATACATGGCCTGAAAAAATATTGTCGGTGGAGCAGGAATTACAATTTTTCGAGCTCATTACACTTAGGGTGACTGGACACCCGATTGCGTATTTGCTTGGTAATCGAGAATTTTGGAATTTTGAACTAGAAGTGAATCCGGCTGTATTGATTCCGCGGCACGAAACCGAAATACTGGTTGAATTGGCCTTGGAACTCGCAACCAACACCCATGCCAATGTAGCCGACCTGGGTACGGGTTCGGGAGCTATCGCACTAGCCCTAGCATTCGAACGGCCAAACTGGGAGATCGTAGCAACGGATCTTTATCCGGCAGCATTAGATGTTGCGCGCAGCAATATTATCAAGCTGGGTTTGACTAATTTACGCTTAGTGCAGGGCAGTTGGTGTGAGCCTTTAGTAGCAACAGACTTTGATGTTATTGTCAGTAATCCACCCTATATTGAGCCTAACGATCCTCACCTGCTGCAGGGTGATCTCAGGTTTGAGCCGCACACAGCTTTGGTATCTGCGGGTAAAGGTTTGGATGATATTCGCCAGATTTCGCACCAAGCACTGACACGGTTACGGCCGGCCGGTTACTTACTGTTAGAGCATGGCTGGTTACAGGGTGAAGCGGTGAGATCCATACTTGAAGGGCTCGGCTATACTAAAGTAACTACTTATCAAGATCACATTGGCAAAGATCGAGTAACGGTTGGTCGACGATGAAAATTGCATTATGAAAGATGAACAGCTCCTGCGCTACAGTCGCCAGATCATGCTGCCAAATTTTGATGTGGCCGGGCAGGAAAAATTACTGGCTGCTAACGTGTTAGTGGTGGGGTTGGGAGGTTTGGGTTGCCCGGTGGCAATCTATCTTGCAGCAGCCGGGGTCGGGCATTTGACTCTAGCAGATCACGACCAAGTAGAGCTTGATAATTTGCCGCGGCAGATTGCTCATGTGACTGCCAACATCGGTCGTAACAAGGCTGAATCAGCTCGTGAAATGTTGCTCGCACTTAATCCTCATACTCGAATAACCGTTATAACAGAGCGTCTGGCTGGAGAAAAACTCCAGCAGGCAGTTGCCCTTAGTTCAGCTGTGGTTGATTGCACAGATAATTTCTCTACCCGCTATGCGTTGAATAAAGCTTGTGTGCAATCCAAGGTGCCGCTGATTTCAGGTGCTGCTATTCGTATGGAAGGGCAAATAAGTGTATTTGACTCCCGCTCACCCAATTCGCCTTGCTATCAATGTTTGTATGAAGAAGGGCAGGATGCAGATCTATCTTGTGCCGAAAATGGTGTAATTGCTCCATTAACGGGTTTGATTGGCAGCATCCAGGCTCTGGAATGTATCAAGGTGTTGGCAGATTGCGGTACAACTCTGAGTGGGCGTTTACTGCTAATAGATAGTTTCAGTATGCAAATCAGGGAAATGCGCTTGCAGAAAAACCAAACTTGCCCGGTGTGTCATGATTGACCTTGCAGCTGCAGACTGGAAGAATGGCAATAGAATAATTCTTCACGACCAGCCCTACG
>CAIMTR010000336.1 GCA_903844415.1 uncultured Gammaproteobacteria bacterium | reverse complement strand
CGATCTCCAAGCGGATAGCAGAGCAGATGCCGTAGCCGCTTTGTTAGCTATTGCCATCGCTGTTTGCGGAGTGTTGTACTTTATAAGTCAGCAATAAGCTGAATTTACGTTAAGTTTTACCTTGAGCGCCTGCCTTAAGCAGTATCTAGCACCAGTTTTACAACAAACACCAGCGCCAACACCAATACCGTAGTAAATAGTATTGCAGCGAAGATAAAAGAAATCAATTTCCCATGTTTAAAATCGCGTTCTCGAACGCTAGCATTTTGCACACCAAAACTAGCTTGAATCACACTTATAACCACTTGTAAAAAAGGGATATTGTTTTGTTTCTCTGGTTTTTTGCTTTCTTCTAGCGCTTGCTTCAAAATGCTCTCCATACAGACTGAAAGAGTACACATTCTACACAAGCGGGGATGTAATTTTCACTGTTGGTCCCCATATCTACTTAAAATTCTTTACTGCCAATTACACGAGAGTCGTCCATGATCGAGATAACCCAATCCGGCCAAACTTATCTACGTGATCTGTTAACAAAACAAAATTGTGAAAACATTGCAATCCGTGTGTTTGTTCTCGATGGAGGCACACCCAAGGCAGAAACTTGTATTGCTTTTTGTCGACCAGGTGAACAAGAAGCCGACGATGAATTGTTTCCTTACGAAAATTTTAATGCTTACGTTGAAAGGAAAAGTAAAGCCTACTTGAACGAAGCTGTTGTCGATTTTGCAAAAGACAGTATGGGTGGGCAGTTGACTATTAGAGCACCCAATTCACGCATGCCAAAGATTGGTCCAGATAGTTCACTTGCAGAAAGAGTCAGCTACATTTTGTACAGCGAAATAAATCCTGGGCTGGCTTCGCATGGTGGCAATGTGACGCTGGAAGAACTTACCGAAGACAAGGTTGCAGTTTTGAAATTTGGTGGCGGCTGTCAGGGTTGTGGTCAAGTAGATTTAACTCTTAAGGAAGGAGTGGAAAAAACTCTATTACAACAAATACCTGAACTAACTGCGGTGCGTGATGTAACAGACCACAGTAATCAGGAAAATGCTTATTACAAAAAAGCATGATCAAAGAAGTCCTACCACTATCCAGCAAACTAGCCGTCATTGGTGGCAGTGGTTTCTACAACTTACAGGAAGGCAGCAACTCACGCGAAGTAAGGGTGCAAACTCCTTATGCTAATGCTCCTGTTTCGGTATATCAGGAACAAACCACTGCCGGAGATATCTGGTTTATACCCCGGCATGGCAAACTCCCTTTTGTCGCTCCACATCAAATCAACTATCGAGCCAATCTGTGGGCCTTGCATAATCTAGGTGTAAGTACTGTGATTGCGGTTAATGCAGTTGGGGGAATCAGCGCATCTATGCTGCCTGGATCACTGGTGCTGCCAGATCAGATCATCGACTACACTTGGGGACGCGAACACACCTTTTTTGTTGGCGAGCATGCCCTCGACAAGCATCTAGATTTTACTTGGCCCTATGACGCGCAACTGTCAGCAATTTTGCAGCAGTCGGCCAGCCGTAATATACAAACTGTTGTCTCTGGTGCTGTTTATGCTGCAACCCAAGGCCCCAGACTGGAAACTGCAGCTGAAATTCGCAAAATGCAGCGTGATGGCTGTGACATAGTTGGCATGACGGGTATGCCTGAGGCGATTTTAGCGCGTGAACTCAACGTTCGTTATGCATGTATTGCACTCGTAGTAAACAAAGGTGCCGGACTTGGCAGTGGCACGATAACAACTGAAGATATACAGCTAGTGCTGGCTAAGGGCATGGCACAAGTCAGACGTTTACTACTTGGCGCCTTAGCTGAGTTATTGCTTGCATGAGCTTGTTATATTGGCAGCTACATCTTGATCGCTACAGCTAAAAATCCGCTACATCTTCGATTTCAGCCATCTCTGGCAATAAATATGGCCTTACCTGAATTAATATCCCAAAGGCTGGATGGTCGAGATAATAAAATTCTTGGGTAGCAAGCACCTGGGATTGTTGTTGTTGCCAGATCTGTGTAATGGTCCAGGTATTTTTTATGGCAAGCGGAGTAACTTTTTGCTCGTTTGTTAATGGCACTGCAGGGAGTGTCCACACGCTTGCTGAACTTGCATCTGAATTGTCAAAACTACTTAACCACAAATTGATATCCAGCATTGTAAGGTTGTTGTCATCACTCACACGCAGACTGCCTTCAAGTTCTGTATGTTCGTCAAAACTGGCACCGCCTTGCACGTAAACAGCAGGAGTTTGCGATCGTGCAAGTACAGGCTGACGCCATACTTCATGCCAAAATAGACGGTGTTCAGACGAATTTTGCAAATTACGATTAATAGTGATGAACTGCGCCTGGCTATCGGCAAGGGCAATATACGAATCTCGTGAAAAATCACTTATCTTAAAAGAGTTAACGAGCCCAGGTGAATACACAGGACCGATTAGAAGATGCTCTACAGGCGGTACAGCTCCATTAGGCGCTACTGCAGAAAACCCTGGAGTGGGTAAGGAAGGTAAAAGTGATTGGGGGAAATCAATTAAAAAACTACTGGCAGGCTCCTGCAGTTGTTGCACGCGGGGTAAATATTGCAGACTGAGTTTATCTGGAGTTGGAACTTCAGCGTAAGCAGTTGCAGGGTATTCGTTACTAAACACACTGACCTCAACTTCTATCCAACGTTGACCGTCATAGCTAAGTTCCTGTGCATATACATGAGGGAAAGCTAACCCTACCAATACCGGTAATAAATTTAAGTGGTAACTGCCCCTCCCTTGAGGTGTCGGGTGAGTACATCCTGGTAACAACATGCTATTTGTTGCCTGTAAGAGTCTGATTCAATTTTGCCAACAGAAGTTCAACAAAGTTTATGCGATCGGTGGGCAAAATAGTTTCTTGTCTGAATTTCAACTCGCTTGCCCCCCCCAGACTGTACCGGTTACTTTCTTTTTGTACCAGTCTGACCAATGCTAGTGGTTCTACAGGAGTGTCTTGGGAAAATCTGAGTTTGCCACCGGTGGCGTGTGCTTCAATTTTGAGGATGCCCAGTTTTTCTGCTAGTAATTTCAGACGTGTGACTTCGAACAAATATTTTGCGGGTTCTGGCAACAGACCAAAGCGGTCTATTATTTCCACTTTCAGTTCACGCAATTCGGCATCGGAGCCTGCATTGGCAAGACGTTTGTACATCAATAAACGGCTATGTACATCAGGTAAATAATCGTCAGGTAATAAGGCAGGAATCCGTAAATTTATTTCAGTACTGCCATGTAAGGGTTGATCCAAATTTGGCTTCTTGCCTTGTTTAAGCAGCTTCACAGTTTGCGCTAGCATTTCACTGTACAAGGTAAAACCGATGCTATGCATATGACCACTTTGTTCTTCACCAAGTAATTCACCTGCACCGCGTATTTCGAGATCGTGACTTGCGAGGGTAAAGCCGGCTCCAAGACTATCGGCCATACTGATGGCATCGATGCGTTTATTAGCTTCTGTGGTCATTTCTTTGGGATGCGGGGTTAACAAGTAAGCATAGGCTTGATGATGCGAGCGGCCCACCCGCCCACGCAATTGATGTAGTTGTGCTAGTCCAAAAGTATGGGCACGGTCGATAATAATAGTATTGGCGCTGGGAATATCGATGCCAGTCTCAATAATGGTGGAACATACCAAGACATTAAAGTGTTTGTGATAAAAATCAGACATCACCCGTTCCAGCTGACTTTCGCGCAACTGACCATGGCCAACGCCCACTCTGGCTTCGGGGACAAGCTTACGAATTTCATCCGCAGTTTTCTCAATGGTTTTCACGTCATTGTGCAAATAGAAAACTTGACCGCCACGTAATAATTCCCGATGAATAGCCTCTTTTTTAAGAGCAGAGGATTCTTGTCTTATAAAGGTTTTCACCGAGAGACGGCGCGCAGGAGGAGTAGCGATAAAAGATAAGTCGCGCATTTCCGACATGGCAAGATTGAGTGTACGAGGAATGGGCGTAGCAGTTAGCGTCAAGATGTCCACGCTCGCTTTTAGTGCCAGCAACTTGTCCTTTTGACGTACACCAAAACGATGTTCCTCATCAATAATTAACAAACCCAGATTTTTATATTTGAGCTGTTCTTGCAACAGCTTATGAGTACCAATCACGATGTCGACATTGCCGAGTTCTAGCTGTGCCAGCGTGTGTTCCTGCTGACCGGTATTCACAAAACGGGACAGCAGGGCGATATTTACCGGCCAGTCGGCAAATCTGTCTTTGAAAGTTTCATAGTGTTGCTGAGCTAGCAAGGTAGTAGGAACCAGCACAGCTACCTGTTTATGATTAGTCACCGCTATAAAAGCGGCACGTAAAGCAACTTCGGTTTTGCCAAACCCTACATCTCCACACACCAGACGATCCATCGGACGAGAGCTAGTCATGTCATTAAGAACCGATTTAATGGTTTCAGCCTGATCTTCGGTTTCTTCAAAGGGGAAAGCATTAGTAAAAAGTTGGTAGTCAGCTTCCGGCAGGATGAATTTGTGGCCGGTCTGGGCGGCACGGCGCGCATGTAAATCTAGTAGTTCAGCAGCCACATCCACAATTTTTTCAGCTGCCTTGCGTTTAGCTTTTTGCCATTGATCACTACCAAGCTTATGTAGGGGTGCTGTTTCTGGATCGCCGCCACTGTAACGACTAATCAGATGCAAACTTGCCACTGGCACGAATAGCTTGGTTTGATCTGCATATTCCAGCACCAGAAATTCGGTGAGTTGATCTTCAACAGCAAAGGTTTCAAGACCCAGATAGCGCCCAACCCCATGGTCTAAATGGACAACGGGCGCACCTTGTTTTAATTCGGTAAGGCTTTTAACGATGAAGTCGCTGGCATCGGCAAATTTACCGCGGCGGCGCTGTTGACTAACATGATAAATAAACAACTGATTTTCAGTTATGGCGATAACGTTGGGTGAATGCAGCCACATACCTGATTCCAGCGGAGCAATGGTAATACCAATGGCAGGTTGAAGTTGTT
>CAIMTR010000335.1 GCA_903844415.1 uncultured Gammaproteobacteria bacterium | reverse complement strand
TGCATCTGACGCATGAAAAACATAAACACAGCAATGATAATCAGAATTGGAAATGCAGAAATCAGTAACTGCAACCAAATACTCTGCTGTTCCGGTTCGCTGCCTTTGGTGCGTACATTATGCGACAGCAGATCATCCATCAGCTTGGGATCTTCGATGTAGGGTCGAATGGTAGTAAAAACAGTATTGTCTTTTCTTTGTCCAACGATGCTGACACCACCGATGGTCACTTCCAGAATCTGTCCCGCCTGTACTTCCTTGATAAAATCGGAATAGATCAACTGTTCTGTGGAAGTTGGTCGGCTGAAGTTTTGGAATACAGCAAGCAAAACTGCAGCGATAAGCATCCAGAGTAATAAATTTTTAACCATATCACTCATGGCTTGATCCTCTTTTGACAACCTGTAATCGAGTGATATCTAAACAGGCTGTATTCATAATTCGCATTCAATTTAAATCCGCATCATATTTGCATTTATTACACAATTTTTTACGTGTCACTGCTGTTACTTTATGTAGTGATCGAAAAATCATTCTGACATGAAAAGGCATGACTTGCCTATAATTGTGTGCCGCCACCATACTACATCCACATTGTGCAACGCCCTGTAAAATCGGGATTTTTCACAAACATCAAGCAAACAGTAACTCGCTGATAGCTTGTTAAAGGCGCCTGAATCCTTTAGCCAACACATACACTTCTCTGGAGCGAGAACGGGATGCTTCGGGTTTTCTGTTTATGACAACATCATAATTGCGCTTAAGTTTTTGCAATAATTCAGAGAATCCCTCCCCCTGAAAAACTTTCATCAGAAGGGATCCGCCGGGCCTAAGAGTGAGGGCTGCAAAGTCAACGGCCAGCTCTACAAGATACATTCCACGCGGTTGATCTATATCATTCATACCACTCATATTGGGCGCCATGTCCGAGATTACAAGGTCTACTTCTTTTCCTTCCAGCAAAGTGATTATTTGTTGAAAGCAGGCGTCCTCGGTAAAATCTCCCTGTACAAAACGAACGTTCGGCACTGGTTCCATCTCTAGGAGATCGGACGCAATCACCAAACCTTTAGGCCAAACCAGTTTAGCGGCCACTTGCGACCACCCTCCGGGCGCCGATCCAAGATCCACAACCATCATGCCAGGCTTAATGAGGTGATCTTTTTTTTGAATTTCGAGCAATTTATAACTAGCACGAGAGCGATAACCATCTTCACGCGCACGCTGCACCCACACATCATCAAAGTGCTCTTTAAGCCATTGTTTGCTGCTTGATGATGGTTTAGTCATTTAATCAGTGTGCATAAAGTAGGCCGGGTGAATAGCAATACCAACCTTTCGCAGTCGGCCTGCAGTAGAATACACATCTCGTTAAAAATCCGGAAAACATCATGAACATCAATACAAAGTCCCGTAAACAATTCAGAGCTATTGGACATCGCCTGAATCCGGTTGTGATTGTCAGCAATGGCTTGTCTGACAACGTAGATAAAGAAATTGAACGGGCTCTAGGTGATCATGAATTGATAAAGATTCGGATCAATGCTGACGATCGTGAAGAAAAAAAACAATTAATCACTACCATCTGCGAAAGCCACAAAGCCGAACTGATCCATCAGGCAGGGCATGTTGCCCTCTTGTTTAGGGCAGCCCGAAAACCGAAAGAGCAACTGTCTAATTTGCACAGACATAAGGACCTGCTAGTCTGATACCGTAACCAATCTCGGATTATTAGCTCAAATTAGATCTACTTTTTCCACTTCATAGGCAACATCGCCGCTGGGAGCTTTTACTACAATTTCGTCTCCGACTAGTTTGCCCATCATGGCCCGAGCAAAAGGCGATGACACTGAAATTTTGGCATTCTTCACATCAGCCTCGTCATC
>CAIMTR010000334.1 GCA_903844415.1 uncultured Gammaproteobacteria bacterium | reverse complement strand
TTTCCTGTGGAGCAGCGTGCCGGATCCTACCTTACTGGAACTCGCCATAACCGATCAACTGCAGGATCCGGCAGTGCTCGAAGCCCAAGTTACCCGCATGCTGGCCGATCCACGCGCCAGTGCTCTGGCGGAAAACTTTGCTGCCCAGTGGCTCAAACTGGCCAAGCTTGACGAGATCAATCCGGATGAAACCCTCTTTCCCTACGCCTCGGGTGTCGGTGATTTGCGGGGTGAATTCGTGCAGGAGATCGCTCTATTTATCGACAGCGTGTTCCGCGAAGATCAAAACGTTATGCGTTTGCTAGATGGCTCTTATTCATACCTCAATGAACGTTTGGCCTTGCACTACGGCATCACCACGGTAAAAGGGGACCGCTTCCGGCGGGTAGAACTAACCGACAGCAACCGCTGGGGCTTACTGGGCAAAGGTGGCGTGTTGATGGCAACCGCTTATCCCAACCGAACCAGCCCGGTGTTACGTGGAGCCTGGATTTTGGAAACCATTATCGGCAGTCCGCCGCCCGTGCCGCCACCCAATATACCCGTCTTGGGGGAAAATATAGCAGGCAAAATCGCAACTACGGTACGCGAAAGATTGGAACAACACCGCTCCAATCCCACCTGTAATGCCTGCCACGCTGTAATGGATCCGCTCGGCTTTGCGCTGGATAATTTTGATGCCACTGGCAAATGGCGCGAGCGTGATATTCAGACCGGTACAGTGGTGGATGCGTCCGGTGTTATGCCCAACGGCAGCCTGGTAAACGGCCCTGCAGATTTAAGGACAGCACTAATGGCACGCCCCAACTTGTTTGTGCAGGCGCTAACTGAAAAACTGATGATCTATGCGCTGGGTCGCTCGCTGGAAGCACGGGACATGCCCGTATTACGCAGCGTGGTGCGCGCCGCCGCTACTAACGATTATCATTTTTCAACACTGGTGATGGGTATCATCAACAGCGATTTGTTCCGCAAACAAACAGCACCACAGTTAAGCAGCGTCGCCAACACTGATGCCGTAGTGCAAAACAACACAAGCCCAAATAACTCACAACAAATAACTTTTCATAAATAATTGCGCACAACTACCCACGAGGGAGAAAGTCCATGTTTATCACCAAAAAGCATTTATCACGTCGAATGGTACTACGCGGTTTGGGTAGCTCAGTGGCTTTGCCGCTGCTGGACGCGATGATTCCTGCGTCTACTGCGTGGGCACAAACTGCTGCCAATCCCCAAGCGCGAATGGGTTTCGTATTTTTTCCGCATGGCGCGGTAATGAGCAAGTGGACACCCACCACTGTTGGTACTGATTTTGTAGTACCGGAAATTCTGGCGCCGGCAGCCAAATTCAAAGATCGTATGACTATTATTTCCGGCTTGCGCAACAAACCCGCTGAAAGCAACGACCCACACGGCATTGTGGCCGGCACCTGGTTACGTTGCGTTGCGCCCAACGATGTGAGTGATCCGAGCAAAGGCACCACCGCCGACCAAATCGCTGCACGTTATATTGGTCAAGGTACTACCTTCCCTTCCATCGAAGTAGGCACGCCCAATGGCGGCCCCTGTGCACCAGGTTATTCCTGTTCCTTTGGATCTTCCCTGTCATTCCGTACCCCACAACAGTCACTGCCCATTGAAACCAACCCGCGCAAACTGTTTTTCCAGTTGTTTGGCCAAGGCGATGATGCCGCAGAACGCGCAGCAATCGTTGATCAAACCGGTAGTATTCTCGATTCCATCATGGGTGATGCCTCTTCCTTGCAACGTAAATTGGGTGCAGCAGATACGGCAATGGTGTCTGACTATCTGGAATCAGTGCGCGAAATTGAACGCCGCGTTCAGATGATGAAAAGTCAGGACTTGAGTAATGTCGAAATTCCTAATGCACCGGTTGGCATCCCCACCAGCTTTGAAGATCATCTGAAAATCATGTTCGACTTAGTTGCGCTGTCTTACCAGATCAATCTGACCCATGTCGCCAGTATGATGATGGAAAAAGAAGTCAGTATGCGTACCTATACTAATATCGGTGTGGCTGATGCTTTCCATCCGCTGTCTCACCACGGTGATGATCCCGAAAAAATGGGCCGGCTGGCAAAAGTACAAGCTTTCCATACCAGCGTTTTCAATTATTTCCTCGAAAAACTGGACGCCATGCCAGAAGGCAACAGCACAGTACTCGACAACTCAATTATTCTATTTGGTTCGAACATGAGTAACAGCGACAAACATAACCACGATCCGCAGCCCAACGCGATCTTTGGCCGCGGTGCTGGCACAATAAAAGGCGGCCAACATCTACTTTACCCCCAAGATACGCCGCAAGCTAACTTGCTGCTCACCATGCTAAATCGTGCTGGCATTGCCGAAGAATCTTTTGGTGACAGCACCGGCGCATTTGCTGAAGTGTAAGCAGCAATCAGCAGCAACAAAGCGTACAGACCGTTGGAGTAAATATGAAAACAATAAATCGGGCAGTTCTCAAACTACTGGCAACTAAACTGGTAGCTGCAGGATTGTTATTTTGCGCCAGCACGAACGCTACACAAGCGCAGAATCTCGCCGATATTGTCAGCTCAGGTGATCGAGAGCAGGCCTTATCATTATTGGCCACTGGCACTGATGTAAATGCCACCCAAAGTGATGGTTCCTCTGCCTTGTTATATGCTGTTTACGCGGGCGATGTTGAACTTGTTAAGCAGTTATTGGCAGCCGGTGCCGATGCCAACCACGGCAACGAATACGGTGCTGTACCGATGGCGGAAGCTGCCATGCAAGGCAATATCGAAATCATGCAACTGTTGCTCGAACACGGTGCACTGCCAGATCAAGCCAACCTAGAAGGTGAAACGGCCCTGATGATTGCCGCACGTTCCGGCAACCTCCCTGCCGCTGAACTGTTGCTCGAGCAAGGCGCTGCTGTAAATGCCAAAGAAAGTTGGGGTGGGCAGTCCGCCTTGATGTGGGCTGCAGCGCAAAGCCAACCCGACATGCTGAAGCTCTTGTTAGCCCATGGTGCTGATGTCAACGAACACGGTGCTGCACGTTTGTGGGATCGTCGCATCTTGTCAGAGCCGCGGCCGAAAGACATGAACAAAGGTGGGTTTTCGCCCTTGCTTTACGCAGCCCGCCAAGGTTGCACTGCATGTGTGGCTATTCTTGCTAATGGGGGTGCCGACTTAAACGCAACTGATCCAGACCGTATTTCCGCACTCAATCTGGCCTTGATAAATTTGCATTTTGATACTGCCGTGGCCTTGATCGAAGCGGGTGCTGACGTTAATCAATGGGATATTTTTGGCCGCGCACCGCTATATAACGCCATAGATTTAAACACTCTTCCTGTTGGTGGTCGCACGGATATTCCTTCCGAAGATGTACACACCGGTGTAGATGTTGCCAGAATGTTGCTGGAACGAGGCGCCAACCCCAACATGCAATTAAAAGTACGCCCGCCTTATCGCAATGCTGTCTTTGATCGTGGTTCAGATAATTCTTTGGCTGAGGGTGCAACCCCTTTGATTCGAGCAGCACGCGCGGCCGATGTTGCTTCAGTAAAACTTTTATTGGAACACGGTGCCTTGGTCGACTTACCCAATGCTCGTGGTCACACACCTCTGTTAATTGTTGCCGGCATCGATTGGTCAGCAGCTCCAACCCGTGGCCGTTATAAAACTGAAGAAGCCAGTATCGAGACCTTGCAGATACTGCTGGAACATGGTGCCAACATAAATGCCATAACGGGTGATCCCGCTAAACGCCCAATTACTCAGCTCAGTGATAACGAACGAGGTGCCGGCCTGCAACCTGCCATTCGTGGTGCTGGCCAGGTCGACGGCCAAACTGCCTTACATGCCGCGGCCAAAAAAGGCTGGAACCTTATCGTAAAATTTCTGATTGATAACGGTGCAGTCCAACAAGTTGTCGATACTTCAGGTCGTACGCCTTACGACTTGGCTATGGGTCGCTTTCCAGCAGCTTACTTGGGCGCACGTCCAGAGCCTCTGGTAGCCACCGGTGAACTATTGGCCGAAGAATGTAAAAAAGTAGACAACTGTGTTATTCCAGAGCCCGTGGATGTGTCTGCACCCGCAACCATTCAATAATATTTATTTAGCGGCAAAGCTTACGCCTTTGCTGCTTTAGTTAGCTGCTTTAGTTTGCTGCAACTATAAATTCGGCATAGCTCGCTCTAAGACGACATCAAACCTTTCAAAAAACTTTTCAAATTTTCACGCACAGCAAAACGAAAATAATTTATATGCAAAATCACGACCTAACTCGGTGGCAGCACGAACACGTGTTTGATTCCGGTAATCAGTTGGCAGAACGCGGGACCAAAATTGTGATGTGGATTACCCTCGCAATGATGGTGGTCGAGATTGTGGGTGGCTGGTGGTTCAACTCCATGGCACTACTCGCAGATGGCTGGCATATGAGTTCGCATGCCTTAGCGCTTGGCTTGAGCGCGTTCGCATATGCAGCAGCGCGTCACTATGCAAGAGATTCTCGATTCGCGTTTGGAACCTGGAAAATTGAGATCCTTGCAGGCTATACCAGTGCTATTTTGTTGATATGCGTAGCCATCGTCATGGTAGTCATTTCTGTTGAGCGTCTACTTTTTCCTCAGCCAATCCA
>CAIMTR010000333.1 GCA_903844415.1 uncultured Gammaproteobacteria bacterium | reverse complement strand
GTTGTACATTGTTTTACCGGCACACGAGACGAGCTGTATGACTACCTTGACCAAGACATGTACATCGGCATTACTGGCTGGGTATGTGATGAGCGCAGAGGTATCCATGTGCAGGAATTACTTAGAGATATCCCGCCTAATCGCCTGTTGCTAGAAACTGATGCCCCCTACCTTATGCCACGCAACATCACCCCCAAACCATCCAACCGCCGAAATGTGCCTGCTAACCTCAGTTGGGTTGTTGCCATGGTGGCCAATTGCCTGCACCTGTCACCGCAGGAAGTTGCAAGTCTAAGCACAAGTAACGCCAAGGATTTTTTCAACATTTGAATTTTGATATTGCAGTACTGACCCTAACTAGATCGGGGTTCATTAGGAACAATCACACAACAATTTGGACTGCCAGAAAAGCGACCAGAATTGTTCCGGTTAATATTTGCACAGCGGACAATAATCAACACTTAGCAATAAATTCTCTAGTTTCTTCTGCACCAAACGGCCAAGCCATTTCTCGCCAAAGCCCAGCAACAGTGAGAACACCGAGCACGGGAATACGAACCCCGTATTTCTCCATTAATTCTTCTGAGTCAGAAATTTCTACCAGTTGCAGAGGCCAGCGATTGTTTAGCAAAGGTATTACTAAGGCATGAGCCTGTTCACACAAGTGACAACCTGATGTAGTAAACAAATAAAACGCCGCACTTTTTTGGACACCGTTTTGGGTGACCAATTGCTGCCAGACTTCTACAGCATCACGAATCAACTGCGGACCTGCATAGACAAAACCGCTGTACAGTTGTACCAGTTTGGCACCGGCTTTAAATTTGGCAGCAGCATCTGCAGCCTCCATGATCCCCCCTACTCCAATTATCGGCATGATGCCTGCAAGCGCGGTGTTTAAATATTCCAAAACAACAGTTGCAGCATCGGTCAAAGGCGCACCACTTAAACCACCTAACTGTTTTGCATGTTTTGACTTGTCTATTCCGTCGCGGTTAATAGTTGTGTTGGTTGCTATTACGCCATCAAAAGCATATTTACGCAGGGATTTTGCAATACTGACAATTTCTTCCTTACTGAGATCCGGAGAAATCTTGAGCAACAACGGAACATAATATTGATATTGCATCGCTAATTTTTTTTGTTCTGTTTTAAGTATTGCCAGTAATTTTTCCAGATGATCACCAAATTGCAGGGTACGTAATCCTGGCGTATTGGGTGATGACAAATTAATGACTACATAATCTGCAACTGGGTACACTTTTTGCAGGCAGATAAGATAATCCTGCGCTGCCTCTTCAACAGAGGTGGTAAGATTTTTGCCAATATTGACACCTACAATGCCTTTATATTTGCGAACTTGTAGTCGCTCTACGAGATGATCAACACCTTTGTTGTTGAACCCCATCTGATTGATGATGGCTTTTTCTTTGCGCAAGCGGAACATACGCGGTTTTAGATTGCCCGGTTGTGATTTTGGTGTGACTGTACCTACTTCTACAAAACCAAAGCCAAGCGCACCCAATGCATCTAGATAATCTGCATTTTTATCCAGACCCGCGGCCAGTCCAACTGGGTTGGGAAATTTCAGTCCTAACAATAATATTGGCTGTACTAACAATGTAGGACCGAGCAAACCGATAAGTCCGCGCTTGTATAAAAAACGTAAAGCCTTGAGACCCAGATCATGCGAAAATTCGGCAGGTAACAGGAAC
>CAIMTR010000332.1 GCA_903844415.1 uncultured Gammaproteobacteria bacterium | reverse complement strand
CACCCGCATTCACACTCATACCCACGTGGCGCAAAATACTGGTAATTCGTCCTGCTATTGGTGCCACAACAGTTGAACTTTGTTCGGCGCTCAGCCTTAACAATTGTTTCTGCAATTCTGCCTGCCCGGCTCTCAGTCGCTGCTGTTCGCGTGCACTTGCCAACTCTTGTGAATGTTGGTCTGCATGAGCCACATCCAGTTCTCCATTTGTTTGTTGCAAATCTAGGCCAAACTGCTCAATTACCCGTTGTTGATCCAATACCAGCGCATACACTTGTTCAAAATCGCTGAGCGACAACAGACCACGATCACGCAAAGATTCAGCTCGCATTAATGCTTTTTGTTTTACTTGCAAAAGCAACTGGGCATTAGCAGCAAGTGCAGCAATTTGTTGCAACCGTTGTTGCAGGTTTTTATTCAAGGTGGAAAATTTCTTATTGATTGCTTCACTGTTTTTTTGCTCTATTTCAATTTGTATTTGCCCCGCAATAATTTGCGTAGTGACTTGTTCTTGCAAGAGATTGGTAAGGCCGGCATCCGGGGTATGGGTAGCGTCTAGCTGCAAGGTAAACAACGGAGTACCCGCATCAACCACTGCATTGTTTGCAACATGGAGGGCAGCCACAGTACTTGTAGCAGGTGCTCGAATTTCTGCTATGCCACTGTCGGGGACCAACATGCCGGGCACTGTTTGTTTGCGCAGGTAATCATTTTGCGACAAAAATATAAGTGTTAAAGCTGTAATGAGGGTAAGAAATGAAGTGATAAGAGTGGCTGATAAGGGCTGACTAACCAGCAGATCACCCCACAAACGTTCACCTTGGTGAGAGAGGGCTTCCAGCCGAAATAATGGTTCGGTCATGCAGACATCCTTGCAATAAGATATTTCCTTAGCATTAACATAGTGCAGGATGCCCGATAGCGCCATTTTTACACAGTAAAATCAGTTGCTTTTACTCATACCAAACCCGTTAGCACAACTGGTTCGACTGAATTGCTCTGTGCTATAGTTGACCCCTAAAAGTAATAACAACTGGCACTCAACCATGCTTAATACGAAATCCTTGCTTGTCGTTTTGTTTTTTTTTACCACCACATTTTCTTTCGGAGTACTGGCACACCATTCCTTTGCCGTTTTTGATTTTAAAACTCAGATACCCTTTGAGGGCACTGTGGTTTCAGTAAAATTCCGTAATCCACATATCGCCATGACGTTCAAAACTGTCGATGATGCTGGCAAAGAACAGACCATCGATTTTATTGAAGGTGCCCCGGCTAACATGCTTGTTCGCAGTGGTCTGAGACCAGAAATGATCGCCCCTGGTAGCCGTATTACAGCGGTTGGATCACCCTTAATTTCGGACAACTCAAAATATTTTCTTCGTATTATCCGCCTCGCCGATGGCAAAGAGTTTTAACCAAAACCCGATTTATCTTTCTTTTATAATCAAAGCAGGTAGTAAGCATGAGCACCACGAAACAACCTTGGGGCAATACAGTTGATGTCGAATTTGAAGAACAAATCGCTTTTGTATATTTCAATCGTCCCGACAAAAAAAACTGTATGAGCCCAACCCTCAACCGCGAAATGTATGCCACTTTGCATGCACTCGAACTGGATGACCGTTGTGGTGTAGTAGTGCTCAGTGGCAGAGGGGAAGCGTGGTCTGCAGGCATGGATCTAAAGGAATATTTCCGTGAAACCGATAACGAATCTGATACCTTCAAAATGCGTATCCGCGAAGAAACTGCGGCATGGCAACAAATTAAATTACGTAATCTTGCAAAACCCACCATCGCCATGGTGAACGGCTGGGTTTTTGGCGGCGCATTCACCCCCCTAACCTCTTGTGATTTAGCCATTGCTTCTGATGATGCAAAGTTTGGCTTATCCGAAATTAACTGGGGCATCTTGCCTGGCGGTAATGTAACCAAGGCAGTTGCAGACACCATGGGCCAGCGCAACGCCTTGTACTACATCATGACTGGCGAAACATTTGATGGCAAAAAAGCTGCGGCGATGGGACTAATCAACGAATCCGTTCCGGCCGACCAATTGAAAACCCGCGTACGAGAATTGGCAAAGGTATTACTTGCCAAAGATCCGATAGTGTTACGTGCTGCCAAGGAAGTATTTAAACGGGTACGTTATATGGATATGGAAACGTCCAATGACTATATCTATGCCAAAGGTGATGCTTCGCAGTTACGCAGCGGTGGAAATTTTCGAAGTGGTGCAATGAAAGCCTTTCTGGATGACAAAAAGCTCAAACCGGGGCTCGATACTTTCAAGAAAGATAAATAAACCCTTAACCGAAAAAATTCATATCTTCGATATTGGTGAGCGAAAATCTCCGGGTGATTGCACTATTGTCGATGCCCAGATATTTACGTAGGGCCTTATGGAAATGGCCCGGCTTCAAAATTACACCCTTATCGTCACGCGCCAAGGTCGCAGGATTGATGGGTAAGGCTTTATGCCCTGCGTCAGTTGCGCCAATCACTCTATTGGTATATTTGGCATTCTTTTCCATTACCAGATACGAACCAATTGGCCAGTGGTCTTTGCCTTCGGTGGCATTAAAATACGGTGTACGACCAAAATCACTGCCCATCACCAACACCAGCCTGTCGGCAATTCCTAACTGCTCGGCAGTATTCCAGAGATAATCAATGGCATCAGTCGTGTTTGCTAATAACAAAGGAAGCAAAGTATCTTGATTGTTGTGTGTATCAAAACCACCTTCCATCAGATCGGCAGAAATCGCTACATCTGCCTTGAATGCCAATAAGGCCAACTGTATTTGTTGATGTAAGGTGCTTGAACGCCCCCCCACCACTCTTCTTGCCTGCAACTGAGATGTGGACGGAAGAAAATCAACTAGGCGAGAAACGTCTTGAGTTCTGGCAATGGTTTCCAGAAACAGCTCCCGGTTTCTAAGACTACCTGCTGCTACTGTAGTGGAGTTGACCATATTGCCCACCGTACTAGCATGTAATTTTTGTATATTTTCGAAGTCGTTAGCAAGGAGAAAATTCTGCACTGGCAACTTTGCACTTTCATTAGGCAAAGCAAGATTACGCAGAATCGTTGTATCACTTAGTCGGGTATCGCGAATGATGCCCTCAGTAGTACCAAAACCACCAAAATTCAAATAGGCCAGCGGTAGTTGTGGTTGATTTACCGCGGCAAACAGTGCGGTTACTGATGGTAAGCCAATAGAATTGCGACCACTCCAGTTATTTACAACCCCAACACTGTGCGAGTTGGTTTGCGCATCTACGCCGTTAATCACCAAGCTGGATGCATAATATTTGGAGAAAAATTTTTCATTACCGCCATAGGGTGCATAAGGAATATTACCTGCAGTCTGTATTTGCAGGGTTCGTGCCCAGCGGCTAATTTCTTTTTGGCCAGGCACATTGGTTTTTGGATCAGCAAAACTGGTGACATCCATACCGCCACTTAATTGCAAGCTCATGAGTAATTTGCCCCGATAGGGAGCTAGCGCAAATAAGGAGAGGGGTACCGAAGAAAAAACTCCAAGACCGGTAGCTTTTACCATGCCTTGCAGGACTGCTCTACGACTCATATCAATTTTCATGGTCTGGGCCTGCTTATTCGTGTAAAAAATTATAGTGACTTAATAGATAAGCGATCACCACTTTCCAGCTTTGTTTCATATACAAGGGATCGGCACCGAGTGGGTCTATCCATGTATTAATTCCACTTGTATCGAAGCTGTAAGAAAACACACCCGTTGTACTCTCGTTTAATTTGCGTACCACACCTGGATAACCCAAGGTTGCCACATAATCCATATCTAGGCTCCAATCGCATTTTTCGGCTGTGTTGGCCACATTTGCCTTGCCGGCAGCAGTTTTATGATTGTTCCAAGAGTTAACCAACAAGTTATATGCCCCCACAATCTCTGGTGCAGTTACGGAAAAAGTTTTACCCAGAAATTTTTGGTGTAGTTCCACCAATTTGGTTTTGATTAACATAGCACCGGAACCTGTTGCCAATAGCGGATCTACTGCCGATGCGATGGCAATATTAGCCATCACTGAATCTTTACCCGATTGTTGAGCCGATAAATTAGCCGTTATCACATAGGTACCTGCCTTATCTGCGTTAAAGCTGAAATCAGCAACGCAGGTTGTCGACAGCAGCTTTTGAGTAGTACGAAAATTACTGCCACAGGTGGTATTTGACAAAGCTGCAAGATTACCGTTGATGTTTATGGTAGTGTTGTCAGGCTTACGGATCATGACACTAGCAATAATCAAATTACGATCCGTTCTGCATTTTTTTGTTACCGGATCCATGTCGCAAAAATCATTGATAAAACCAATAGATACTTTTTTAGTGCCAACACTGAGTGGTGTGCTCAAGGTGAACGGCATTAAGGTGGCGTCAGTAGCACTGGTAACAACTGCAAGTGTGGAAATTTCTGTCAACGGAGTAACAAACTCATCAATACCACCAAATAGTTTGCGGCTGGCATCACTGAGAATAAATTCGCCCAATACAATAGGGCAGGATGCTTCCAGAGCATGGGTAAGGGCAACAGCATCCATCAAGGGGGTAATTTCCCGTATGCGCGTTGTAGTGTTGACTGAATCGATACCACCGTAATATGGAGAATATGAAGTGGTCAGAGAATTTCCTGTTTGCAAGGTAGCGAAATTCCAGCTCGATCCCCAGTTAAAGCCAGTGACTGCCATAGTTTTGTTGGCTAACTGTTCAGGAGTGAGTAGTTTTTCAGCCCCCAAACCTGCAATCTTATGTGCGTCAAGCAAAAGAGCGCTCGATTGAGCAGGTGTGACATCACTCGCCCGAAACCAGTCACTGAGCAGTAAATCCACCAGTAGATCTTTTAACTTCATGCCATTGGCGCTAAATTTTTCTGCTAAAGAAGCAATGGTAGCTTCCTGCGCCTCATAGGCAGCTAAACGAGCGAAATAATCCATATCCGTCACTACTTCAGGTTTCGCCAACAGATCAGAGCCGATGACTGCCGGCCACCAGAATTTAACGGTGGCAGTGGCAAAGCGCGGGTCTTTGACAATTTCTTGTGCCAACCAGCGCAGACTGT
>CAIMTR010000331.1 GCA_903844415.1 uncultured Gammaproteobacteria bacterium | reverse complement strand
GATTAGGTAGGATCATAAATGAAATTAGTACTGTGTTACGGTGATCCAAGCAAAATGTTCGACATTCAAGCACTGGCACATAAATTAGAAGTCCCTTGGTTTTCGAGTGCGATTGATCTGCCAGAAGATGCTACTCACGTTCTATGGGTGAGCACACATGGGATCGCATTGGGAAAAGTAGGTGACAAAATGCCAACGGCAACCAGCGTGGATTTTCTGAACCCTACATTATTGTACCGTTTACGCACGAGCGGCAAACGCCAAGGCTTAGGTAAAGCTGTAGGGCTGGATAAAGTAGCAGCCCCCACCGTACTAGATGCCACTGCTGGTCTGGGCCGGGATGCTTTGGTGCTGGCTTATCTCGGCTGCGAGGTATTAATGCTGGAAAAGTCACCCCTCATCCATATTTTGCTGGAAGATGGCTTAAAGAGAGCCAAAGCAGCTGTTAGTGTATTGCTCAACAAGGCTCCACATCGTATGCATTTATTACAGTGCGACGCCTTACAAAGGTTTGCCGAAATCAAGCAAGGGACAGCAACCCAACCGGATGTGATTTACTTAGACCCTATGTTTCCTACTCGTCAGAAAACCGCCATGGTCAAAAAAGATTTGGCATTGCTGCAGGAAATATTGGGAGTAGAAGAAAATTTTGCAAACCTGTTACAGGCGGCCAGAAGTTGTGCCATACATCGAGTGGTAGTGAAAAGACCAGGAAACTCTTTGAGCAAGAGCCTACCGGTTCCTACTTTTGTAGTGCCAGGCAAATCAGCGCATTTTGAAGTTTACGTTAACAGCAGTTTTTCAAGTAGCCGTTGATAAATTGCACTTAGGTGATCGAGTTCTACAAGGGCGATATGTTCGTTCACTTGATGAATAGTGCTGTTACACGGACCCAGTTCTATGACTTGCGCACCAGTAGGCGCAATAAAACGTCCATCACTGGTACCACCACCGGTGGAAAGTAGTGTTTCTATTCCCATCACTTCTAGAATACTTTCTTGTGCTGCTGCCACTAGTTTGCCTGCTTGTGTAATGAAAGGTGATCCAGACAAATTCCACTGCAAGTCATATTCTTGGTAGTGACGGTTGAAAATAGCTGCAGTGGTGGCTTGTAACTGGGCAACAGTTATCGCGGTAGAAAAACGGAAGTTGAACAAAACTTCCATACTGCCGGGAATAACATTGTTGGCGCCAGTGCCAGCGTTTATGTTGGATATCTGAAAACTGGTGGGGGGGAAATATGCATTGCCCTGATCCCATTGCACAGCGCACAGCTCGGTTAAAGCTGGCAAAAAGCTATGGATGGGATTACGCGCCAGCTGGGGATAAGCTACATGTCCCAACGTGCCATTTACTTGCAAAATACCATTGAGAGAACCACGGCGACCCACACGTATGACATCACCGGTCAAAGTTGTGCTGGAAGGTTCTCCAACAATACACCAAGTGATTTTTTCAGCCCGAGATTCCAGAGTTTCAATTACTTTTTTGGTACCTTCGATAGCAATGCTTTCTTCATCACTGGTGATAAGAAAGGCTATTGATCCAGGATGATCTGGGTGAACTGTGATAAATGCGCGCACAGCGCTGATCATGGCCGCTAACGAACCTTTCATGTCGGCAGCTCCTCTGCCAAACAACAAACCATCAAGGACGGTCGGGATAAAAGGATCACAATTCCAATCAGTGATATTGCCGGGGGGTACTACGTCGGTATGACCTGCAAAACACAACACTGGATCCTTGCTTCCGCGTCGTGCCCAAAAATTACTGACCTTACCGAAAGTCAATTGTTCAACGTGAAAACCTAGGCTCAGGAGTTCGTCAATAAGTAAATCCTGACAACCCTTGTCATCTGGGCTGATCGACGGACGTGCGATTAAGGCTTTGCAAAGTTCTAGTGTGGTGGTCATGTTTGCGTCTATCTATTTTTATGAATCTTTTAAAGAGTCAGTTATTTGCATGTAATTGGGCATTAAGCTCAATTTCGCTTTTGTTAGTAATGCATTCCACTCGGCCAGAGATGGAATTACGCCGGAACAGGAGATCACATTTACCAGCAAGTGTACGAGCCTTCACCACTTCAATGTCCTTACCTGTGTGGTCGAGTACAGTTACTTTGGTGCCAGCCGTTACATACAAACCTGCTTCGATCGTGCAACGGTCACCCAGCGGAATACCGAGCCCTGCATTGGCGCCAATCAAACAATTTTCACCAACTGAAATAACTTCCTTGCCGCCCCCGGAAAGTGTGCCGAGGATGCTGCAACCACCACCCAGATCGCTATTGGAATTGACGAACACACCGGCAGATATACGTCCTTCGATCATCGCTGGTCCTGCTGTACCTGCATTAAAATTTACGAAACCTTCATGCATGATGGTAGTTCCTTCCCCTATATATGCTCCTAATCTTACTCGAGCGGAATCGGCTATACGTACCCCGCTGGGGACAACGTAATCGGTCATCTTGGGAAATTTATCGATTGAGGTGACTTCAAGAGTTTTACCTTGAAGACGGGCATTAAGTTGTTTTGTTGCTAATTCACCTAGCGCAACTGGACCTTTGTTAGTCCAAGCAACATT
>CAIMTR010000330.1 GCA_903844415.1 uncultured Gammaproteobacteria bacterium | reverse complement strand
TACCTCCGCAGGACGAATTAAATTTACCCGCGGCATGGCAACAACTGATTAACGACAACAAATTGGATGCAGTGGTTTGTGTGGCGTCAGCTCTCAAACGCGGCATTGTTGATACGAATGCTGCCGATCGCTACGAATTACCTGCAGCTAATTTGTTACCCGGTTTTACCATTGGGGGCTTAGGCCAATTAATTGATGCGACTCTAGTTTGTGATCGTATCCTTAATTTTTTCCCTTGAATCTACCATGACCTTAGCAGATAAAAAACCTTGGTTATTTTTGTCTTGTAAAAATGCATGGACTAACTCCGCTGCGGCTTCATGCGTTGAAGTAGCTATGACTGCTGCAATATTTGATCAGCCAGTCAACCTTATATTTTGTGGCGATGGGGTCACCCAATTACTGAAAAATCAGGATGGCAGCGGATTAAACCAAAAATCGCTGGCCCAGTTGTTTCCTGCATTAGAGTTATACGATGTCAAAAATATTTATGTTGATGCAGTTGCCTTGCAAGAAAGAGAACTCAATCTTCAGGATCTACTGCTACCTGTAACTCTTGTTCAAGCCGCCGCTATGCGTAGCATGATTACGGAAAGCCATACGGTTTTTATTTTCTGATGACACTGCATACTTTAAATAAATCGGGTAACAGTGAATTGGTGCGTTTGTGTATTGCTGCTTTGGATTCGCATGATTGTTTATTATTAATTGAAGATGGTGTTTTTATAGCTATGGATATCAAAAATAATGTTGCCTTGTTAAGTGACTTACCTCAAACGATTAACCTGTATGTATTGAGTGAGGATTTGGCAGCACGCGGCATTTTCACCAAAATTAGATCAGTATTTACTAGTATCACCTACGTCGATTTTGTCAGGCTGAGTTTAGAAAAAGACAAAGTTATAAACTGGAATTAGTGCTGCCGCTTAAATCAAATTACCATCCTATATGGACAAGTTTGGACGGGGAAATGGGAGATAAAAGATGGCAAATACTTTAGTAATGGGAAAACATACACTGACCTTAGATAAAGATGGTTACCTACTCAACCTGGAAGACTGGACTGAAGATGTTGCCAAGCTACTTGCCACCCAATTAGAAATTGAACTTTCTCCAGCACATTGGGAAATACTGGCTTTGATCCGTAAATTCTATCAACTCCGAGGTTTGTCACCAGTTATGCGCATCTTGGTCAAACTAGTACAAAGTGAATTTGGCCCTACCAAAGGCAACAGTCTTTATTTGCTGAAATTGTTTCCGGAAAGTCCAGCACGCATTGCTAGTAAAATCGCCGGCCTACCCCGCCCTGTTAATTGTCTCTGAATACACAACAGACTTATTGGTAACCCCATGTCTAAAATCAATAGTGGAAACCTAGTAGTCCATCCACTTCCCTATTCTATTCCGGCTTCGCATTGGTTCGCATACATCCGCCATTTGGAGTTACCAGTATTGCTTACAAGCGGATCTTCCTCTCATCAGTCTGCAAGATTTGATATTCTTTCTGCTGATCCTCATTGTATTTTGCGCACTAAAAACCAGCTTACAGTCGTGAGCAAAGCTGGCATTGAATGCGAAGCAACTTTGGATAATCCGTTCAAGGTGATAGCCAAATATTGTCCTGTCCATTCTGATGCCCTCCCCGACACTATCGACTTACCATTTACAGGTGGTGCGATTGGGTATTTCGGCTATGAATTGTTACATACCCAGTACCACATCCAGTCAACACAGACAGCTTTGACTGCACCCGACATGCTAGTTGGAATTTACGACTGGGCCTTGATCATTGATCATAAAAAACAAGAGACTAGTGTTATATTTCGTGACTGCCATCTTGCCAGGCAACAGCTGATACTCGCAAAACTACTGAACAAAAATGCCCCAATAACTCCTGACTTCTTTCTTAAAAGCCCTTTTGTCTCCAATTTCAGCAAGCAACAGTACCTAGATAAATTCAACCGAATCATAGAATACATAAATGCTGGGGATTGTTATCAGGTTAATCTGGCCCAATGTTTCACTGCCCAGTGTCAAGGCGACAGCTGGAGTGCTTTTTTAAAACTCCAACAACACGCCAACGCGCCTTTTTCCGCTTTTCTTGAAGATGGTGCAAATGCAGTACTGTGTTTTTCTCCTGAACGTTTTCTGCAAGTAATAGATGATTCTGTGCTTACCCAACCGATCAAAGGAACCAGGCCACGCAGCAAAAATATACTCGAGGATGCAGCCAATCGTTTAGATTTGGAAACAAGTTTAAAAGATAAAGCTGAAAATTTGATGATAGTAGATTTGCTCCGGAATGATCTTGGGCGGGTGTGTGAAATCGGCTCAGTTAATGTCCAGAGCTTATTTGAAACCCAAAGTTTTACGAATGTTCATCATTTAGTCAGCACCATAAGTGGCAAGCTGGACAAGCCAGATCTTATTTTTGAATTGTTGGCTGCGTGTTTTCCTGGAGGATCAATCACAGGCACTCCTAAATTACGCGCGATGCAAATAATAAATGAACTTGAAACACGTCCACGTTCAGTATATTGCGGTGCCATCGCTTATATAGATCATCGTGGCAACATGGACAGTAATATCGCTATCCGCACACTGGTGCGTGAAAACGACACCATACATTGTTGGGGTGGTGGTGGCATCGTTGCAGATTCCAACGGTGATGCAGAGTTTCAGGAAACCCTCGATAAAATTTCTATGTTGATCAACAACCTTTAGTGGTAATCCGCAGATGCCAACAGCAACTGCTTTAAATCAGAACAAACTAAGACAGCTACTTTCTCCTGCTGCAGCCATCAACCTAAGTTCAGAACTTAAACAGGCAGCTGTATTGGTATTGATTTGTAACAGAGCTGAAGGATCTTTTATTCCCCTAACAAAACGCAGTGTCCATCTGCCAATCCATGCTGGCCAAATCAGCTTTCCTGGTGGTCGAGTCCAACCCGGCGATTTAAATTTAGCTACAACTGCCTTGCGCGAAACTATGGAGGAAATCGGCGTCAATCCACAACAAATAACAGTGCTCGGCTGTTTACCCGCTACTTCGGTAAGTTCTGGATACGAGATAACACCCGTAGTTGCCATCACAGAAACAAAACTTCAATTTAATCCTGAACCTGGAGAAGTAGCTGAAATGATCAGTTTTCCTTTGCTTCTAGCTTTGGATAGGCAGCGGTATCTGCTCGATGCCAACCCAGAAAACCCTTCGAAAAGT